>NZ_JBEOVM010000029.1:0-74214 GCF_040295505.1 Streptomyces sp. NPDC002790
ACCGGGGCCGCCCGCCCCGCAGGGGGGGAAGGCGCGCCTGCTCCCTACCGGAGCCGCCCGCCCCGCAGGGGGGGGGAAGGCGCGCCTGCTCCCTACCGGAGCCGCCCGCCCCGCAGAGGCTTGAATGGTGCGCCTGCTGCCTACCGGGGCCGCCCGCCCCGCAGGGGGGAAGGCCTACTCGTCCTCGTCGTCGTCCTCGTCGTCGAGTCGTGCCAGCCATGTGGCGAGGCGCTCCACCGGGACCTCGAAGTCCGGGTTGAGGTCGACGAAGGTCCGCAGCTGCTCGGCGAGCCACTCGAAGGTGACCTCCTCCTCGCCGCGCCGCTTCTCCAGCTCTTCGATGCCGCGGTCCGTGAAGTACATGGGCTGTTTCTCCTGCGTGCGGGGCCCGCGCGGGCGCGCGGGCGTGGTGTCGACTGCCCACCAAGCCTATGGGGGCGGGCGACCATGAAGCCCGCCCGAGGGGTAGCCCCTGCTCATCCTGGGAAGGACCCTTGTCCCGCAAGGCAGGTCGCGGGGAACGGGAAACGGGGGAGCGGTATGGGGCAGGAAGTGACCAGGGTTGCGCGGATCGCGCTGCCGGACGGGACGCCGGTGTGGGCCCGGATATCCGGTTCGGCGGATGAACTGGGCGTACCCGAAGGGGAGTTGTCGTTCTCCGACACCGGATTCACGGATCGCGTGGAGGCGAGTGTCGAGAGTCTGCACGGGTTGGTGACGGGGGTCGCGCGCTCCCTCGCGCGGCCGCTGCGCGCCGTGCGCCCCGACGAGGTGAGCGTCGAGTTCGGTGTCGAGCTGACGGCGAAGGCGGGCAAGGTCGTAGGACTGCTCGCGGACGGTGAGGCGAAGGCGGGCATCAAGGTCACGCTGACCTGGAACGAAGGGCCGCCCGACCTGGAGAACCCGCAGGACCCCGCCGCCCGCGCGGCGGCCGCCGCACCACCCGCACCGCGCGCGGCCACGGGCGCGTCACCCGGCGCCCCGGCGCACGGGGGAGCCGACCCGACCGTCGCCGGGGCCGGGGCATGACACTCGGACGCGACGGGGGCGCACCGGGCCATCGGGATGCCGCCCTCCTTGCGCTGCGTGAACTCGTCATGGCGTCCACCGTGCGCATTCATCGCGTGCGGGCCGGGTATGCAGCGGACGAACCCGAAAGCTTCGTCGGGAGCGGCTTCTTCGTCGCCCCGAGCTGGGTTCTGACCTGCGCGCATGTGGCTCTCGGCGGGGAAGGGGGCGAGCTGACCGTGGCCTACGAGACCGGTCCCGGCCGCGGCACGTCCCGCGTGCCCGCGGAAGTCGTCGCCACGCTCCCCGAGCGCGTCGAGCAGGCAGCGCCCGGTAAATGGCCCGCCCCCGACCTGGCCCTCGTGCGGCTGCGCGAACCCGTGGACCATGAGTGCGCCTACGTAGCCGAGCGACCTGCCTCGTACTACAACGAAGGGGAGGTCTTCTACGCGGGCTGGACCGTTGTGGACGGACAGGTGTGCCGCCTCGACGGACCGATCGCGGTCAAGGGCACCATCGGCGACTGGTCGTCCGGCGTGCAGCTGCGCCTCGGCGAGAACGACCTGCCGTACGGGATCTCGGGTGGCCCCGTCGTCGATCCGGTGCGCGGCGAGGTCATCGGCGTACTGAAGTCGCGCGCCGACCACGGGCGGGGCGGCACATCCATCGGGATCGAGCAGCTGCGCACGCTGCCGGTGCCGGGGCAGGCGGTGCGGGCCGAGTACGACGACCTGTACCAGGCGGTGTTCCACGCGCACGACCGCTACCACCGGGACCGCCAGCGGCAGTCGGACGGTGGCAGGAAGACCTGGGCCGACGTGCAGAGCAGGCTCGGCGCGCGGCCGGGACGGACCCTCACTCCGGGCGAGCGCGCCCAGTTGCTCGGCCGGCTCGCGGATCTGCCGCCGCCGGTGAGCACGCGCGGTCTGCTCGACATCCTGGTGTCGCTCCCGGAGTACGAACCGGGCACGTCGCTGCCCGCGCCGCGCGGTTGGCGGGACGGCCTCGGGGCCCTCTACGAAGGCGCACACGACGACGGCGTGCGCGGGCTCGTACTCGACTACGCGATGCGGGCGCTGTCCGCCGAGCGCCCCTTCGTCACGCCGGGCACCCAGGACGCCGAGGCGGCCCTGTGGGAGTGGGTGCGGCAGGCCGGTGAGGGGTGTCTGGACGTCGGGCGCAGGCGGCGCATCGAGGCCCAGCGGAGCGAGCGCTTGCAGCGGCGCGGCTCGTCGGACGCCACGACGGCCGACCCGGCCGCCGACCGCGCACCCCGGCCGTCCGCCATGCTCGAACTCGTGGAGCGGGGCTGGGAGCGGGAGTACTGGGACTGGCAGGTGTACGTCGCCCGCCCTGACGGCTCGCGCGACTGCGTGCGGCAGGACGAGCGCACTCCTACGGAGGCGCTGCCCGGGCTGCTCGCCGCGCCGCTCGCGGAAGCGTTCCGCCAGTGCGACGAACCGGGGTGGCCCGCGGTCCTCCAGGTGGCGCTTCCGCACAACCGCCTGGACCTGCCGGTGGACGCCTGGCGGCTGGGACCCGGGGGGCCGCCGCTCGGCGCGCGCGGCCCCGTAGTGCTGCGCTGCGGCGACCGGGACCGGCTCCCCGGGGGCGGCGGATTCGCGGAGTTCGACCGGGCGTCGCCCGAATCGGGCACGGACCGGGTGGACCGCTGGCGCTGGCTGCACGCGCACGCCGCCAGGGCCGAGATCCTCGACTGCGACGGCGGGGTACCGCGGCCGGTCCCGGAGAGCGGCGAGTTGCGCAATCTGTCGCCCGCGTCCGTACCAGTGATGTGCCGCTATGGAGAGCACCGCTACGAGGACGACACCGAGGCGCTCGCCCGGATACTGCTCGGCGGGTTCGGAGTCGCCCTGTGGCGTCGCGGTCAGGCGCGGACCGCGGCGGTGTGCGGCGAGTTCCACCGCGGCGCCTCCGTCATGGTCGCCGACGCGCGCGGTGCGCGGCAACTCCCGGAGCGCGTCCACGAGTTGCGCAGAAAACTCCTGTCGAGCCGCACAGAGGCCTACTGGGCCGACGGGATCGCCCTCTACTACGACGATCCGCACCACGACCTGCCAGGCGCCGATGATCTTCTGGAGGCCCCGTGACATCAGTGTCCCGGCGACCACCCCTCTTACGCGGCCCACGATCCATCGATACCGTGAGGCACGTCCCTTCGACTGCCCCGCTGGACGAGCGACGACGAGGACCGGATCATGACCGAATCCAGTGAGTGGCTCATATACCGCGGCGCCGGCGAACCCCACGACGGGCTCGAGCGGTTGCCCGCGCCACCGCCCTGGCGCGACTTCTCGGGCCGGGACGCCGAGGGCACATCGGGCGGCTCCGAGGACCGCAGGCTCGGCGCGCACCGGCACCTCGCGGAGCTGCACAGGCCCGGTGCCGAAGAGCTCGAAATGATCAACGCGGCGCTCTACTTGCGCCGTCCGCTGCTCGTCACGGGAAGCCCGGGCTCGGGCAAGAGCACCCTCGCGCACTCGGTGGCGTACGAGCTGGGGCTCGGCAACGTACTGCGGTGGTCCATCGTCAGCCGCTCCACACTCCAGGACGGGCTCTACCACTACGACGCGATCGCCCGCCTCCAGGATGTGCAGATCGCGGCGCAGGGCGGGTACGGGTCCGCGGCCGGATCGCCGGGGGCCGTCGAGGGCATCGGGAGTTACATCCGGCTCGGTCCGCTGGGGACCGCGCTGCTGCCGTCGCCGACGCCGCGCGTGCTGCTGATCGACGAGCTCGACAAGAGCGACATCGACCTGCCGAACGACCTGCTGAACGTCCTGGAGGAGGGCGAGTTCGCGATACCCGAACTGGAGCGGGTCGCCGACCGGTTGCCGGACGGCGAGGCGGAGGTGCTCACCGACGACGGCGTGAAGGTGCGCGTCCGCGATGGCCGGGTGCGGTGCAACGCGTTTCCGTTCGTGGTGCTCACCAGCAACGGGGAGCGCGATTTCCCCGCCCCGCTGATGCGCCGCTGCATCCACCTCGAACTCGGCAGGCCCGACCACAACCGGCTCGCCACATTCGTACGCGCCCACCTCGGCGACGCGCTGGCGCGCGAGGGCGACGACCTGATCAACCGCTTCCTGGAGCGCTCCCGCAGCGAACTGCTCGCGACGGACCAGCTGTTGAACGCGATCCACCTCACCGCCGCAACCGGCACCCTCAGCCGCGACCGCCTCGCCGACCAGCTCATCCAGCGACTCGACCGCCCGAGGTGAACCGGTGAAACCCGACGCGACGGCGCGTCAGGGTGTCGGCGAGCCCGCGGAGCCCGGCCGCCCCGCGGGCGACCCCTTCGCCGATCTCATCGCCAGGCTGCGCCGGATCGGGCTCGACCCGGACGCGGAGGACCTGTGCGACGCGCTCTGGCTGGCCCGCCACGCCCGCCCCGCGCACGCCGCGGACCCGGCGGACACCGACCCCGGCGAACGGCCCGCCCGCGAAGGCGCCCGGCCGTCCCCGCTCCCGGCGACCCCGAGCCCCGCGCCCACGGAGCGCGAGCCGGAGCCACCGGCGCCCCAGGCGTATGAGGAGAGCGGCGACCGGCGCGTCGCGCTCTACCCCGTGCCCCGCACCACGTCGGGACCGGGGCGGAGCGGCCGCGCCACGCCGCTGCCGGTCGGCGTCCCGGCCGCGCCCGCGTTCCCCGCACCGCTGGAGCTCCAGCGCGCCCTCAGGCCGTTGCAGGGCTATCGCAGCGCCGCGCCGCCGCTGCGCGCGGTGCTCGACGAGACCGCGACCGCCGAGCGCACCGCACGGGCCGGCGGTCTGGTGCTCCCCGTGTACCGCGCGGTCACCCGGGCCGACGCGCGCCTGCGGCTCGTGATGGACGCCTCCTCGTCGATGCGCGTGTGGGACCGGATGTTCATCGAACTGGAGCAGGTCTTCGGCCAGTTGGGTGCCTTCTGGGACATCCAGGTCAGCTATCTGCACGAGGGCCCCGACGCGCAGGCCGCCGTCAGTCACAGCCCGGAGCTGTACGCGGCGCCCCTGCACTCCACCGACCGGCTCAGCGACCCCTCGGGCCGCCAGATCACCGTCCTCGTCAGCGACTGCGCGGGCCCGCTGTGGCGCAGCGGCCGGGCCCACCGCCTCCTGCACCAACTGGCCAGGCAGGCCCCAGCCGCCGTACTTCAGCCCCTGCCGCAGCGCATGTGGAACCGGACCCGACTGCCCGTCTCGTACGGGGAATTGAGCCGCGGCGAGGCCCTCGGAGGCGCCGCCGCGCTGCGGGTGCGGACGGCGACGGGGCCTTCCGCGCGGGACCGTGCGGGGGCGCTCCCGGTGCCCGTGCTGCCGCCCGAACCGGCGGCGCTCGGCGCCTGGGCACGGCTGCTCTCCGGGGCGGGCGCGGGGCCGGTCGCGGGGGCCGTCGGCTGGGTCAGGGCGGACCAGCGGCCGTCCACGGCGGGGCGGCAGGCGCAGCGTCCCTCGGTGCTCGAACTCGTCAGCCGGTTCCGCTCCACCGCGTCACCGGACGCGGGCCGGCTCGCCGGATTCCTCGCGGCGGCCCCGCTGTGCCTGCCCGTGATGCAGCTGGTGCAGCGGACGATGCTGCCCGGCTCCGGCCCGTCCGAGCTGGCCGAGGTGCTGCTCAGCGGCCTGCTCACGCGTGCCAAGGGGGAGCACGGCACGGACGACGTCCAGTGGTACGAGTTCGCTCCCGGCGTGCAGGAGGCGCTGCTCGGGCCGCTCGGCAGGGACGAGGCGATGCTGGTCCTCAAGCACTGCTCGGAGTACATCGAGGCCCGCTTCGGCAAGGGCGGCCCCAACTTCCCGGCCCTCGCCCTCGCGCAGCTCGGCGACGGCCGCGACGGCGCCGAACGCCCCACCGGCACCGGATACGGGCCGCCGCGCGCCGTCGACGGGGACAACGGCGACGCCGACCTCGTCCCGCAGCCCTTCGCCGAGGTCGCCGCGCGCGTCCTGGAGCGCTTCATGCCGCTGCCCGAACAGTTCGCGCTGTACGGGACCCCGGGCCACGGAGGGCCGTTGGAGACGCGCCCCACCCACCCCGCCGTCGTACGCGCACGCGCGCTGGCCGAGCGGTTCGACAGCGAGGGCATGGTGCAGGCCCTCATCGACGCCGTCCAGCTGCTGCGCGGCGCCACCGAGCACGAGCCGCCCACCGAGCGGGACTTCGAACTGTGGTCCGAGTACGCCCACTGCGTGCTGCGTCTGTGGGAGGTGCAGGGCGGCGCGGACCTGCTGCGCGAGGCGGAGCAGGCGGCCGAGCGCGCGGCCGCCCACCCGCACGCCCTGCGCGAACGCGCCGTCCTCGCGCGCGTACTCAGCACCGCCGCCACCGACCGCAGGCGCCGCGGCGACCGCCAGGGCGCCCTCGAACTGCTGCGCAGGGCCGACCGGGAGTACGCGGTGGCCTGCTCGGCCCCCGACCTGCCGGAGCCGGAGGCACTGCGCCTCACTCTGGAACGCGTCGGCGCACTGGAGGCGCAGTGGCGGCTCGGCGGGGACAGTGCGTTGCTGCAGGGGGCGGTCGGGATGCTGGAGGCGTTCGTGGACACGTGGCCGGATCGCCGGCACCCGCCCGAACTTCCGCTCACCCACGGCCGGATCCTGCTGCGGCTCTCCGGCGTGACGTCGGACGGCGAACAGGCACGCCGGTACGCGCGACAGAGCGCGCGATCGCTGCGGGACGGGCTCGACAGCGATCCGGCGGCCACCGCCCACCTGCCGCGGGTGCGCATCGTCCTCGACCTGGTGGACGCGCTCCTCGCGGCGGGCGGCGCGCTGGACGAGGCGCAGGCGCGCGTCGACGCGACTCTGCCGCTCGCCACCGACCAGGGACTGCGCGCCGGCCTGCTGGTACGCGCCGGACGCATCCGGGTGGCGCACTTCGACGAATCGGGCGACCCCCGCGAACTCCAGGAAGCCGCCGTGCATTTCGGGAGCGCGGCTCAGCGCATGTCCCGGGAGTCACCGGCCCACGCCGACGTGCTCGCCGAATGGGGCGAAGCCCTGCTGCGCCGGGCCGCGCTGGAACCGGTGCTGGTCACGCAGGCCGAGCCCGTCTCCCGCGCCATCCGCGTCCTGCGGGACTGCCGCACCGAGACAGCGGCGGGCAGTCCCAAGCTGGCCGGCCGGCTGCTGCTGCTGGGCCGCGCGCTGATGCTCCGTTACCGCACACGTGCCGACCGTGTCGACCTGCGCGAGGCCGAGCACCTCTTCGGCCTCGCGGCGGCCGGGGCCGACGATCCGCTGCTCGCCGCGCGGTGCCGGCTGGAGCTGGGCCAGGTGCAGTACGAGGTGTACCGGAGCCTCGGCCGGCCCGCCCGCCTCGACGAGGCCGTTGAGGCGTTCCGGTCGGCCGCGGACTGCGCCCGGGAGGCCGAGGAGACCGCGACGACCCACCAACGGCGCCGGGACGCCGTGGAATTGGGTGCGCAGGCGTTGCACTGGCGGGGTATGTCCTATGAGGCGGCGGCCCGCCCGCGGGCCGCCCGTGAGTCCTACCGCGCGGCGCGCGCTCGATGGTCGAAGCTGCCGGAGGGCAGCCTGGCCACAGGCGCGCCGACGGCTTTTGACACGGCGAAACGGCTGGCCGCGCTGGAGTGAGCGGACGGCGTAGGGACGCGAGGGGGACGGTGTGAACGGACACGATGAGCCAGTGGAAGCCGCGGCAGGGCCGGAGCCGGAGGGGCCGCTGCCCGATCTGACGACGCTCGCCCTGAAGGACCTGACGTCCATTCAGCATCCGGTACTGCGTGAGGTGTTGGCGGAACTGCGCGAACGTGCGGGGCATCCCGGCGAGACACTCTGGGGGTGGAACAACTCCTTCAGCTGACGCGCGGTGAGGGCGCCGTGCGGATTCGGTCGCGCGGTTTCGGTCGCGTGGTCAACCGAATCGGACAGTTCGACGGCACGGCGTTTGAGCCCGCCACCGCGACGGTAAGGGGTTCTCTGCCGGGGCGGTCGTGACACGGGCGTACGACATGGGGGTGCAGGTGTGTCCGGACAGACCGCTGCCCAGCCGAGCCCCGAACCGCCGTTCCCGTTCCGGCAGTTCGTCGTCAAGGTCCACGGCCGTTGCAACCTCGCCTGCCGGTACTGCTACCTCTACGAAGGCCCGGACGACACCTGGCGTACACGGCCCGCCGCCGCGTCCCGCGAAGTCCTGGACCGCACCGCGTCCCGTATCGCCGAGCACGCCCGCACCCATGGGCTGACCGCGGTCTCGCTGGTCTTGCACGGCGGAGAGCCGCTGCTGGCCACGGCCGCCGTGCTCGGCCGGTTCGCGGACCAGGTGCGCGAGCGGACGCCCGCCGGATGCGCGGTCCGCGTCACCGTACAGACCAACGCGACCCTGCTGACCGAGGGCCGCATGACGACCCTCGCCCGGCACGACATCAGCGTCGGTATCAGCCTCGACGGCGGCACCGCCGGCCGCAACGCGCTCCGTGTCGACCACGCGGGCCGCCCGTCCTGGCCTGCCGCCGCACGGGGCGCGCGGCTGGTCGCCGACCGCTTCCCGGCGTCCTACGCCGGGATCCTCGCGGTCGTGGACCCCGCGCAGGACCCCGTGGCGACGTACGAATCCCTGCTCACCCTGCGCCCGCCCGCCCTGGATCTGCTGCTTCCGCACGGCAACTGGTCGAACCCGCCGCCGCTCTGGGACCCGACGGACGCGGTCTACGGGGACTGGCTGTGCGCCGTCTTCGACCGCTGGTGGGAGGCCGGACACCGGGCGACACGCATCCGCCTCTTCGAGGAGTGCATCGCGCTGCTGTGCGGCCTCCCCGCGGCCACGGAGTCGCTGGGGCTCGCCCCCTTCGACGCCGTGGTCGTCGAGACGGACGGCTCGATCGAGCAGGTGGACTCCCTGAAGTCCGCCTACGAGGGCGCGTCCGCGACCGGCCTCGACGTCTTCCGGCACGACTTCGACGAAGCCCTCGGCCACCCGGGGGTGATCGCCCGGCAGTCGGCCGCGACGGCGCTGGCCGCGCGGTGCTTGGCCTGCCCCTTGCTGACGGTCTGCGGAGGCGGTCACTACGCCCACCGCTATCGGGTGGGCAGCGGGTTCCGCAACCCGTCCGTGTACTGCGCGGACCTGCAGCGGTTCATCCACCACGTGGCCGCGCGGGTCGCTGCGCCGCCCGCTGCCGCAGTCCCGGTCTCCCCCGGAAGGAGCACCCCGTGACGCTCTCGGAGATCCCGGACCGGGCCCTCGACGAACTCGGCAGGACCGAAGGAGGGCCGGACACCCTTGCGCTCCTCGTGCGCGACCAGGACTCTCGGCGCCTGCTGCTGCTCCGTGCACTGCTCGACGCGGCCGAAGCGGCCGACCCGATGCTGTGCTCCCCGGCGCAGAAGGCGCGGTTGAAGGACGACTGGGCGCTGCTGACCACGACAGAGGGGCCGGTGCGGGTGCCCGGACAGCCGCCCGCGTTCCCCGCCAGGGACCGGCTCCACTACCCGCTCACCGGCCCCTGGGCCCTGCGCTGCCTGCGCGGCCTCGACCGGCCCGCCGGAGCTCCCGGTCCGGGCGAGGCGCGCCAACTGGCCGCTGCCCTCGACCACTTCAGCGCCCTCGCCGTGGCATCCGCCGCCCGCGCCGGAAACCCCCTCACGGCGCGGCTGACCGCTCATGGCGGAACGCTCGCCCTCCCGTCCCTCGGTCGCCTGCGCACAGTCGGGGCCGGCGACGTACGGGTCGAAGTTCGGGTGAAAGACGGTCGGTTGACGCTGCGTCAGGACGGGGCGGACGACGTCACCGTCTGCCTGCAGGCCGGGTTCGGGGCGTGGTCGGGGACGCGCGCGTGGACGCCCGCGCACGCGCTTCCCGGGCTGACCCCGGAGGCCGCTCCCATGCCTCTGGACGACCTCGACCCGTACCGCGCGGGCCCCGAGCCCCGGCACCGCACCCAGAGCGGCCCGACGGCGCTGGACGACGCGGAGCGCAAGCGCTGGCTGACGGCCTGGTCGGGCACCGCCGGCGCCCTGTGCGCGGGCGGTGAACGTCGGCTGGCGGAGGCTCTGACGCTCATGCGCTGCCTGGTGCCCTTGGAGATGCCCCCGGGCGCGGAGGGTCGAGGGGGATGCAGCGCCACCCGGCGGGAGGCGTTCGGCGCGCTGTTCACCAGCACCCCGCCCTCGTCGGCCGCCTTCGCGGCGACGGTCGTCCACGAACTCCAGCACGCGAAGCTGGCCGCGCTGAGCGACACCCTGGTGCTCCATCAGGACGACGGTGTGCCAAGGCACTTCGCGCCGTGGCGCCCCGACCCACGCCCGTACGACGGCCTCCTGCAGGGCGCCTACGCGCATCTGGCGCTGGCGGACTTCTTCCAGCGTTGGGCGCTCACCGGGCCCTCCCGCAGGGAATCCGCATGGACCCAGTACAGCCGCTACCGGTCCCAGGTGGGGGCCGTGCTGCCGGTGCTCGTCGGATCGCCGTCCCTGACCGGCCGGGGACGCCGGTTCGTCGACCAGATGGTCGTCGCCCACGAACGGATGGCCGAGCATCCCGCGCCACGCGGCCATACGGCACGCGCGGAGGCGTACGTAGGTGCCGTCCGGGACCTGTGGAGGCAGCGGCAGTCCTCGACCGTCCGGCCGAATGAGTGAAGATGTCGGACGAGGGGTGTTCCGCTGCGCGAAGATCCTGGAACCAAGGCGTAGTTGGCGGTGTGACACTTACCAGCATCGCGCCGAGGTTCTACGATTTTTTTGCGACTACGCGCAGGAGGCCGCTGCATGCCTGGAACTCGTAAGCCGGTCGGCTCGACCGTGGGAGAAGCCGAGAGGCGGACGGTCACGGTCAGCTTCGCCGGGTTCAACCGTGCTTGGGCAGCCTGGATCGGGGACCGCTTGGAGCGGCGCGGCGTTCGAGTGGTGTACCAGCGCTGGGAGACCCCGGCCGAGACCCCGCTCGTCGACCTGCTGCGCGACCTGAGCCTGGCGGAGGGCCGGATTCTCATCATCGTCAGTGAGTGGTACTTCCAACTCGGCCCGCGCACGCACGAGGAGTGGAACGCCGCGCTGCGCGAGGTCGTCGCGCCCGACCCGTCCCGCTTCGCGGCTGTCTCCCTGACCACGGCCGCGGTGCCGTCCGCCGCCCCCGTGCTCGGCGCGGTCGGACTGATCAACCTGGGGGCGGAGGAAGCCGAGCGACGTCTGCTCGAACGGCTCGACCTGCCGACCGACCCGCTGCCCGCAGCCGCCGACGGCGCGCGGCGCGGCCCCCGGTTCCCGGCCACGATGCCCGAGGTGTGGGGCGGCGTGCCGCGGCGCAACACCCGGTTCACCGGCCGCGAGCCCCTCCTCAACGAGGCGTACCACCGGCTGACTTCGGCCGAACCGGGCGCGGGGGTGCTCACCCTCCACGGCATGTCGGGCGTGGGCAAGACACAGCTCGCCGCCGAGTACGTCTACCGCTTCGGCTCCGAGTACGACGTCGTCTGGTGGGTCAACGCGGAGAAGCGCGTCACCTACCGCCGCGGCCTCGCCGAACTCGCACCCAAGCTCGGTCTGCAGACCGGCCAGGAGTACGGCGAGCGGCTGCGCGCGGTCCGGGACTCACTGCGCCGGGGCGATCCGTACGCCCGGTGGCTACTGATCCTCGACGGCGCGGACGAGCCCGACCAGATCTGGGATCTGGTGCCGACGGGCCCCGGCCAGGTGATCATCACCTCCCGCAACCCGGAGTGGAGCGAGCACAACAGCATGCTGCTCGACGTGCCGGTCTACCAGCGCGAGGAATCGGTGGCGTTCATCAGGCGCCGGGCGCCCCGGCTGAAGGAGCGAGAGGCGAACCGGCTCGCGGAGGCCCTGGAGGACCTGCCGCTGCTGCTCGACCAGACGGCCGGCTGGCTGAACGACTCGGACCTCTCGGTCGAGGAGTACATCGGCCTCCTCGATGGCGGCGTCGACCAGGATGTCGTCAAGGTCTCGGCGGACTTCCCCGTCGCCTTCCAGACCGCCTGGTCGATACTGCTGAACAAGCTCCGCGACACCGTCCCCGAGTCCGTCGACCTGCTGCGCCTGTGCACGTTCTTCGCGCCCGGGTTCATCCCCGTACGGCTGCTGAAGGAGATGCCGAGCGACGACCTGCCCGAACAGGTCGCGGGACTGCTGAACGATCCGTTGCTGTGGAACAAGGCGGTCAACCAGCTGCGCCAGTACTCCGTGGTCCGCCTCGAATCCCACGAGACGGGGGCGGACGAGACGACGTCCTCCGGAGAGTCCCTGTATCTGCACCGCATGGTGCACCAGATCGTGCACGCCGACATGCCGGAGTCGGACCGGCGCGAGTTCAACGACGTGGTGCGAAGGGCGCTGGCCGCCGCGGACCCGCGCAGGCCGAGCGACACCCGCCTGTGGCCCGGCTACGCGGAGATCGCGCCGCACCTGAAGTACGCGGACGTGCTGGAGACCACGGATTCCGGCGTGCAGCGCCTGGTGCTCAACTGCCTGCGCTACATGTACTTCTCCGGCGAGTACACGGCCGGGATCAAGCTGGGCGAGCGGGCCATGAAGGCATGGCGGGCGCTGCTGGGCGAAACCCATCCGCGGATCTGGGAGCTGTCGTTCCACTACGTCAACCTGCTGCGCGCCGCCGGTGAGTACGCGCGCACGGAGGTCCTCAACCGCGCCGCTGTCGAGCATCTGCGTCAGGAGCGCGGCGCGGACGACCTGGAGCACCTGCGCGCCGCCAGCGGGCTCGCCGCCGACCTGCGCGGACTCGGCCGCTACGACGAGGCCCTCGAACTGTGCCGGTGGGTCCTGACGGCGTACCAGGGCCTCCTCGGCGACCAGGACTCGCGCACGCTGAACGCGCAGAACAACGTGGCAGTCACCCTGCGCCTGCTCGGCGTCTACTCCGAGGCCCTCGACATCGACCGCCAGGTCCTGGAGTCACGGCGGACCCTGCTGAAGGGGCGCCACCCCTGGACCCTCGACTCCCAGATCTCCTACGCCATCGATCTGCGGCTGACCGGCCGCTACGACGAGGCCGAGTCGAACCAGCTGCAGAGCCTGCGCGAGAACCGGCTCGTGATGGGGGAGAGCAACCCGCAGACACTCAAGGCCGAGTACAACCTGGCGCTGTGCCAGTACCGCAAGGGCGAGCGCGTCAAGGCGGGGAAGGTGCTCGCGAGCGTACTGGAGCGCGGCGAGCGTGTGATGGGCGAGACCCACCCGTGGACCCTCGTCTTCGCCTGCGCCCAGAGCTGCTTCGCCCGCGAGGACGGGGACATCGACGAGGCGAGGGAGCTCAGCGAGGCCATCATCTCCCGCTACGAGGTCACGCTCGCCGAGAGCCACCCCTTCGTCGCGGGCGTCCGTGCCAACCACGCCCTGATCCTGCGCAACGTGGGGGAGCGGGAGCACGCGCACGACCTCATCGAGCGGGCCCTCGCCGACATGACCGCCGCGGTGGGTGAGAACCACCCCTGGACGCTGGGCTGCGCCGTCAACGCCTCGGCGCTGCGCAACCTCGTCGGTGACACCGAATCCGCGGCCGAGCTCAGCAACGCGACGGTCACCCGCGCCATCGAGGCGCTGGGCCGCACCCACCCCCTCAGCCTGTCCGCGCGCATCGCGTTCGCGGCCGACCTCCGCGGCCTGCGGGAACGTCGGCAGGCGGAGAAGACCGAGCAGGAGGCCCTCTCGGACCTGGAGTCGACGCTCGGCAAGCAGCACGTGCACACGATCTCGGCCCGCGCCCGCAACCGCCCCCACTGGGATTTCGAACCCCAGACGACCTGAGCACAACCGAGCACGCACGCCAAAAGGCCCGGCCCCCGGAGAAGGGGGCCGGGCCTTCCGGCGTGCTCGTCGCGGTGTCGAGACCTACGCCTCGAACACCTCACGCACCAACTGCTCCTGCTCCGCCTGGTGCCGCTTGGCCGAGCCGACCGCCGGGGACGAGCCGTGCGGCCGCGAGATGCGGCGCAGACGCTCGGCGCCCGGGATGTCGGCGCCGACGGCCAGGTCCAGGTGGTCGATCAGGTTGAGCGCGATGAACGGCCAGGCACCCTGGTTCGCCGGCTCCTCCTGCGCCCAGAGGTACTTCTCGGCGTTCGGGAACTTGGCGATCTCGGCCTGGAGCTCGGCACCCGGCAGCGGGAACAGGCGCTCCACGCGGATGATCGCGGTGTCGGTGACGCCGCTCTTCTTCCGCTCTGCCTCGAGGTCGTAGTACAGCTTGCCCGCCACGAAGACGACCTTCTTGATCGCCTTCGGGTCCGTCGCACCCGAGTCGACCTCGGTGTCGCCGATGACCGGACGGAAGCCGCCCGTCGTGAACTCGTCCACCTTCGACGCGGCGGCCTTGAGGCGCAGCATCGACTTCGGCGTGAAGACCACCAGCGGCTTGTGGTGCGGGTTGTGCACCTGCCACCGCAGGAGGTGGAAGTAGTTGGACGGGAGGGTCGGCATGGCGACCGTCATGTTGTTCTGAGCGCAGAGCTGGAGGAAGCGCTCCACGCGCGCGGACGAGTGGTCCGGGCCCTGGCCCTCGTAGCCGTGAGGGAGGAGGAGGGTGACGCCGGACGTCTGGCCCCACTTCTGCTCGGCGGCCGAGATGTACTCGTCGACGATGGTCTGCGCGCCGTTGACGAAGTCACCGAACTGCGCTTCCCACAGGACGAGGGACTCGGGGCGCGCCAGCGAGTAGCCGTACTCGAAGCCCATGACCGCGTACTCGGAGAGCAGCGAGTCGTAGACGTTGTAGCGGGCCTGCTCCGGCGACAGGTAGAGGAGCGGGGTGAAGTCCTCGCCCGTCTTGTTGTCGATGAGGACCGCGTGGCGCTGGCCGAAGGTGCCGCGGCGCGAGTCCTGGCCCGACAGCCGGACCGGCGTGCCCTCCAGGAGCAGCGAGCCGAGGGCGAGGGTCTCGCCCATGCCCCAGTCGATCGTCCCGTCCTCGATCATCGACGCGCGGCGCTGCAGCTGCGGCAGCAGACGCGGGTGCACCGTGACGTTGTCCGGGATGTTCACCTGGGACTCGGCGATGCGCTTGACGACCTCCTGGGAGATCGCCGTCTGCACGGCCACCGGGAACTCGGCCTGCGGGTCCGGGACCTCGGCCGCGGCCGGGTGCGAGACGGCCTCGCGGACCTCGGTGAAGACCTTCTCCAGCTGGCCCTGGAAGTCCTGAAGCGCCTGCTCGGCCTCTTCCAGGGTGATGTCGCCGCGACCGATGAGGGACTCGGTGTAGAGCTTGCGCACCGAGCGCTTCTTGTCGATCAGGTCGTACATCAGCGGCTGCGTGAACGCCGGGTTGTCCGACTCGTTGTGACCGCGGCGGCGGTAGCAGATGAGGTCGATGACGACGTCCTTGTTGAACGCCTGGCGGAATTCGAACGCGAGGCGTGCGACGCGGACGACGGCCTCGGGGTCGTCGCCGTTCACGTGGAAGATCGGGGCCTCGATCATCCGCGCCACGTCCGTCGCGTACATCGACGAACGCGACGACTCCGGGGCGGCGGTGAAGCCGACCTGGTTGTTGATGACGATGTGGACCGTGCCGCCCGTGCGGTAGCCGCGCAGCTGCGACATGTTGAGCGTCTCGGCGACCACACCCTGGCCCGCGAAGGCCGCGTCACCGTGCAGGGCGACGGGCAGGACCGTGAAGTCCGTGCCGCCCTTGTTGATGATGTCCTGCTTGGCGCGGACGATGCCCTCGATGACCGGGTCGACCGTCTCCAGGTGGGACGGGTTGGCGGCCAGCGAGACGTTGATCTGCTCGCCGTCCAGGCCGGTGAAGGTGCCCTGGGCGCCCAGGTGGTACTTCACGTCGCCGGAGCCGTGCATCGACTTCGGGTCGAGGTTGCCCTCGAACTCCCGGAAGATCTGCGCGTACGACTTGCCGACGATGTTCGCCAGGACGTTCAGCCGGCCGCGGTGGGCCATGCCGATGACGACCTCGTCCAGACGGTTCTCGGCGGCGGAGTCGATGACCGCGTCGAGCAGCGGGATGACGGACTCGCCGCCCTCCAGGGAGAACCGCTTCTGACCGACGTACTTGGTCTGCAGGAAGGTCTCGAAGGCCTCCGCCGAGTTCAGCCGGCGCAGGATGCGCAGCTGCTCCTCGCGCTCCGGCTTGGCGTGGCCGCGCTCGACCCGGTCCTGCAGCCACTTGCGCTGCTTCGGGTCCTGGATGTGCATGAACTCGATGCCGGTGGTGCGGCAGTACGACTCACGCAGGACGCCGAGGATGTCGCGCAGCTTCATCATCGACTTGCCGGCGAAGCCGCCGACGGCGAACTCGCGCTCCAGGTCCCACAGCGTGAGCCCGTGCTCGGTGATGTCCAGGTCGGGGTGCTTGCGCTGCTGGTACTCCAGCGGGTCGGTGTCGGCCATGACGTGGCCGCGGACCCGGTAGGAGTGGATCAGCTCGAAGACGCGGGCGGCCTTGGTGACGTCGTCGTCGTGCGAGGCGTCGATGTCCTTGAGCCAGCGGACCGGCTCGTAGGGGATCCGCAGGGCCTTGAAGATCTCGTCGTAGAACTCGGACTCGCCGAGGAGCAGGTTCGCGACGACGCGCAGGAACTCGCCGGAGGCGGCGCCCTGGATGACCCGGTGGTCGTAGGTCGACGTGAGCGTCATGACCTTCGAGATGCCGAGCTTGTTGAGGGTGTCCTGGCTCGTGCCCTGGAACTCCGCCGGGTAGTCCATGGAGCCGACGCCCATGATGACCGACTGCCCGGGCATCAGGCGCGGGACCGAGTGGACGGTGCCGAGGCCGCCGGGGTTGGTCAGGGAGACCGTGACACCGGCGAAGTCGTCCATGCCGAGCTTGCCGTCACGGGCGCGCCGGACGATGTCCTCGTAGGCCTGCCAGAACTCGAAGAAGTTCAGCGTCTCGGCCTTCTTGATGCCCGCGACGACCAGCTGGCGGTCGCCGTTCGGCTTCACGAGGTCGATGGCCAGACCGAAGTTGATGTGCTCCGGCTTGACCAGCGTCGGCTTGCCGTCCTTCTCCGCGAAGGAGTAGTTCATCGACGGCATGGCCTTGATGGCCTGCACCATGGCGTACCCGATGAGGTGCGTGAAGGAGATCTTCCCGCCGCGGGCGCGCTTCAGGTGGTTGTTGATGACGATGCGGTTGTCGAACAGCAGCTTCACCGGGACCGCGCGCACGGACGTCGCCGTGGGGACCTCGATGGACTTGTTCATGTTCTTCGCGACGGCGGCGGCGGGGCCGCGCAGCGTCACGAGCTCGGGGCCGGTGGGGGCCTCGGTCGTCACTTCTTCAGCCTTCTTCGGTACGGGGGTGGCGGCAGCAGCCGGCTTCGGCGCGGTGGGCGCGGCCGGAGCGGCGGGCTCCGCGGGAGCGGCGGCAGCCTGTGCGGGAGCTGCGGCTGCGGCGGGCTTCGCGGGCGCGGCGGGTGCCTGCGCTGCGGGGGCGGCCGGAGCCGCTGGCTTCTCGGCCGGCTTCGGGGTCGTCGCGGCCCCCGCGGCCGCGGCACCTGGCTTGTAGTCGGCGAAGAAGTCCCACCAGGCTCGGTCAACCGAATTCGGGTCCTGGAGGTACTGCTGATAGATCTCGTCGACGAGCCACTCGTTGGGTCCGAACGCGGACGCAGGGTTTTTACCCTGCCCTGCTTGGTCGGTCTCGGTGGAGATGCTCGAGTTACTGGGGGACTGTGGCGACACGGCGTGAACCGCCCTCTTCCGCTTCTCACAAGGTGATGGACAGCGGGAATAAAGGCTACGCCTCCATCGGCGGGAGTTGCAGACCGGGCCGGTCATCCGTCACGTAAGTCACATCGGAAGTTGCGTTTCGGGCCGGGAAATGGCGGGAAACAACCGGGGTTTCGGTACGTTCGGATGCGCGCCCGGCGTGTTCGTGTGTGCCCGGCGCGCTCTTGACCCTTGCCTGACCGAAACCCTACGTCAACTTTGCGTTCCGGGCTCTCCCGGAAGGGTGACCTTGATCCGGCAGCCCCGAGCGGATTCGGCCACCCGGATCTGCCCGCCGTGCAGTTCCACGGCCCAGCGGGCGATGGCGAGGCCGAGGCCCGTGCCGCCGTCGCCCTTGTCGCCCGTGGCTGCGCCTTGGTTGAAGCGCTCGAAGACCTTGTGCCACTCGGACTGCGGGATGCCGGGGCCCTCGTCGAGCACCTCGAGTTCGAGGGACTCCGGGTAGGGGCCGCGGCGGGCGCTCACGGTGACGCGGCCGTGCTGCGGCGAGTGCTTCACCGCGTTGTCGATGAGGTTCGCGACGACCTGGTGGATGCGCTCCGGGTCCGCGTTCGCCGTCAGCTCGGGCGGCGAGACGTCGAGGTGCAGATGGACGTCCGTACGCGTATGGGTGCCGGAGCCCGAGGCGAGGCCCGCGCGCTGGGAGACCGCCATGTTGGCCTCCTTCAGAACGCCCGACAGATACGGCCAGACCTCGAAGCGGCGCGACTTCAGCGGCACGACACCGTTGTCCAGGCGGGACAGGTCGAGCAGCGTGTCGACGAGACGGCCGAGCCGCTCCGTCTGCTTGAGCGCCGTGCGCATCGTCTCGGGGTCGGCGGCCATGACGCCGTCGACGACGTTCTCCAGGACCGCGCGCAGGCCCGCGATGGGCGTGCGCAGCTCGTGCGAGACATTGGCCACGAGCTCTTTGCGCTGCTGGTCCTGGGCCGCCAGCTCGTCGGCCATACGGTTGATGGTGACCGCGAGGTCACCGATCTCGTCCCGCCGGCCCGCGCCGCGCACCCGGCGCGAGTAGTCGCCGTTGGAGATGAACCGGGCGACCGTGTTCATCTCGTCGAGCGGAGCCGTCAGCGAGTGCGCCACGAACTGCGTGATCAGCAGCGTGGCGATGATCGAGAACACCGTGATGAAGCGCAGCTCCGTCGCCGTGTACATCGCCACCATGAGCAGGCCCGTGGTGATGAAGACGGAGACGACGACGAGCGTGCCGAGCTTCGCCTTCACGGAGAAGGGGCGCAGACCGCCGGACGCCCACTGAGGGTTGAACGGCGGCCGGTGCGGCCGCCCGCCCGGTACCAGGTTCCGGTCCCCACCGTTCACGGGTTCGGCGTCTCCAGCGCGTAGCCCACGCCGTGCACGGTACGAATGCGCTCCGCGCCGATCTTCCGGCGCAGCGCCTTGATGTGGCTGTCGACCGTGCGGGTGCCCGAGGCGTCCGCCCAGTCCCACACCTCGGCGAGCAGCTGCTCACGGGAGAGGACCGCGCGCGGCGTGTTCGCCAGGCACACGAGAAGGTCGAACTCGGTGGGAGTGAGGTGTACGTCCTCGCTCCTGACCCGCACGCGGCGCTGCGCGTGGTCGACCTCCAGCTCGCCGAGCCGCAGGATGCCGCTGCGCGGCGTCGTGGCCGCGAGCGCCGCCCGCTCGACACGGCGCAGTAGCACGTGCACGCGCGCCGCCAGTTCCCGCATGGAGAACGGTTTGGTCATGTAGTCGTCGGCACCGACGCCGAGCCCCACCAACATGTCCGTCTCATCGTCGCGCGCCGTGAGCATCATGACCGGCACAGGCCGCTGGGCCTGAACGCGCCGGCAGACTTCGAGCCCGTCGAACCCGGGCAGCATGATGTCAAGGATCAGCAGGTCGGGCTGCCAGGCCTCGGCCGTGTCCACCGCCGCCGGACCGTCCTGCGCGGTTTGCACGAGGAATCCCTCGGCGCGCAGTCGGGCGGCGATGGCATCGACGATGGTCGGATCGTCCTCGACGACAAGGACCCGTCGCTGGGCTCCCTGAGTCGTCGTGGTGGTGTTGTGGGAGGTGTGTGTCTGCTCCATCGCCCCGCCCCTGAGTGCGCGCCGTCGTGACGCGCTTGACGCTTGAATGATCGGGTTTCGGACGTCAGCGTACGGGGAGTTACCGCCGGTCGGCTACGTGGGCCTCAGTGCGAGGTGCACCACGTCAGGGACGCCCCGGACAACCGGGATCTCTTCGGTGCGCACCGCCTGGAATCCGGCATTCCGCAAGGTTTCTTCGAAATTTGCTGACGGCTGTGCGGACCATACGGCGAGAACACCACCCGGGTCGAGTCGGTCCTTGCAGGCGGCCAGGCCGGAGGGTCCGTAAAGGGTGTGGTTGTCCTCGGTGACGGTCCAGTCGGGACCGTTGTCGATGTCGAGGCAGAGCGCGTCGTAGGTGTCCGTGGCCGTGTGCAGATGCCGTACGAGGTCGGCCTCGACGATTTCCGTACGGGGGTCGGCGAGGGCCTCGGCGGAGAGCTCGCGCAGCGGGCCGTTCCGATGCCAGTCGATGATCGCGGGCTCCCGCTCGACGACCGTGATGCCGCCCCAGCGCGGGTCGGCGGCCGCGTGCGCGAGGGAGAAGCCGACGCCGAGGCCGCCGATGAGGACGTGCGGCTTCTCGCGGGCGTCGGGGGCGGCTCGGGCGGCTCGGGCCGAGAGCGCCGAGTCGACGAGGCGCCGTTCGGAGCGGCCGTCGGAGGTGTCCATCAAAAACGTGCCGTTGGCGATGATCTGGAGCAGGTCGCCGTGACGGCGCAGGACCACCTCACCGAAGGGGCCTTCGCGGCGATCGAGGACGACGGGTGGAGCGGGGTCGTGCAGGGTCGTCATGACCGCCATTGTGGCCGACGAGGTGGGCGGCCCGCGGGGAGTTTCTGTGGCTCACGTCTCACATGGCACGCGTCACAGAGGGTGACTCATTCAAGCCCCGCCGGCGATTGAGGCGCGGGGTCCGGGGCGGAGCCCCGTGGCGTGGGGCCGGTCGACCGCTCCCAGTCGCGATCGCTGACAGCGAACGCTCCTGCCGGAACATCTCGGCGCCGCCGAGCATTGAGTCCATGTAACTCAACTTGACTGCCAAAGGGGAGATCATGGCATCGACGTCCACACCGCTCACCCTGCCCGTGCTGCCGCTCGACGACGAGGTCGTGCTGCCCGGAATGGTGGTGCCCCTGGACCTCAGCGACACCGACGTACGAGCCGCGGTGGAGGCCGCACAGGCCGCCGCGCGTACTGGACCGAGCAAGCCGAAGGTGCTGCTTGTTCCACGCGTCGACGGGACGTACGCGAACACCGGCGTGCTCGGCACCGTCGAGCAGGTCGGCCGCCTCGCCGACGGCGACCCCGGCGCCCTGATCCGCGGCGTCGGCCGCGTGCGCATCGGCGCCGGCACGACCGGGCCCGGCGCCGCCCTGTGGGTGGAGGGCCTGACCGTGGAAGAGGAGGTACCCGACCCGCTGCCGGGTGCGGTGACCGAACTCGTCAAGGAGTACAAGGCGCTCGCCACGAACTGGCTGAAGAAGCGCGGCGCCTGGCAGGTCGTGGACCGCGTCCAGGCCATCGACGACGTGTCCGCGCTCGCCGACAACTCCGGTTACTCCCCGTTCCTCACCACCGCCCAGAAGGTCGAGCTGCTCGAAACGGCCGACCCGGTGGAGCGCCTGAAGCTCGCGACCGGGCACCTGCGCGACCACCTCGCCGAGCAGGACGTCGCCGAGTCCATCGCCAAGGACGTCCAGGAAGGCGTCGACAAGCAGCAGCGAGAGTTCCTGCTGCGGCGCCAGCTCGACGCCGTCCGCAAGGAACTGCGCGAGATGAACGGAGAGAAGGACGACGGCGAGGAGTCCGACGACTACCGGACGCGCGTGGAGGCCGCCGACCTCCCGGAGCCGGTGCGTGAGGCCGCGCTCAAGGAGGTCGAGAAGCTGGAGCGGGCGAGCGACCAGTCGCCCGAGGGCTCCTGGATCCGCACCTGGCTGGACACCGTCCTCGAACTTCCGTGGAACGAGCGGACCGAGGACGAGTACGACATCCAGGGCGCCCGCACCGTCCTCGACGCCGAGCATGCGGGTCTGGACGACGTGAAGGAGCGGATCACCGAGTACCTGGCCGTGCGCAAGCGCCGCGCGGACCGCGGCCTCGGCGTGGTCGGCGGGCGGCGTGGCGGCGCCGTGCTCGCGCTCGTCGGTCCGCCCGGCGTCGGCAAGACCTCGCTCGGCGAGTCCGTCGCGCACGCGATGGGCCGAAAGTTCGTCCGCGTCGCCCTCGGCGGCGTACGGGACGAGGCCGAGATCCGCGGCCACCGGCGTACGTACGTGGGTGCGCTGCCCGGCCGCATCGTGCGCGCCATCAAGGAGGCCGGGTCGATGAACCCGGTGGTCCTCCTCGACGAGGTCGACAAGGTGGGCTCCGACTTCCGCGGCGACCCAGCCGCGGCGCTGCTCGAAGTGCTCGACCCGGCGCAGAACCACACCTTCAGGGACCACTACCTGGAAGTCGAACTCGACCTGAGCGATGTCGTGTTCCTCGCGACGGCGAACGTCCTGGAAGCCATTCCTGAGGCGCTCCTCGACCGTATGGAGCTGGTCCGGCTCGACGGCTACACCGAGGACGAGAAGGTCGTCATCGCCCGCGACCACCTGATGCCGCGCCAGCTGGACCGCGCGGGGCTCGCGGCCGACGAGGTCACCATCGACGACGACGCGCTGCGCAAGCTCGCCGGTGAGTACACGCGGGAGGCGGGCGTACGCAACCTGGAGCGGTCCGTGACGCGCGTGCTGCGGAAGGTGGCCGCGCAGCACGAACTGGGTGAGCGGGAGCTGCCGTTCACGGTTGGCGAGAGTGACCTGCGTGGGTTGATCGGGCGGCCGCACCACGTGCCCGAGTCGGCGCAGGATCCTGCCGAGCGGCGCACGTCCGTGCCGGGCGTGGCGACGGGGCTCGCGGTCACCGGGGCGGGCGGCGACGTGCTCTTCGTGGAGGCGTCCCTCGCCGACCCGGAGACGGGCGCGTCGGGTCTGACCCTGACTGGTCAGCTGGGTGACGTGATGAAGGAAAGCGCGCAGATCGCGCTCTCCTTCCTGCGCTCGCACGGCGCCGAACTGGAGCTGCCCGTCGCCGACCTGAAGGAGCGCGGCGCGCACATCCACTTCCCGGCGGGCGCCGTGCCCAAGGACGGGCCGAGCGCCGGCGTCACGATGACGACGGCGCTGGCGTCCCTGCTGAGCGGGCGGCTCGTCCGTACGGATGTGGCGATGACCGGTGAGGTGTCGCTGACCGGGCGGGTGCTGCCGATCGGTGGCCTCAAGCAGAAGCTGCTGGCCGCGCATCGGGCCGGGATCACGACTGTCGTCATCCCGAAGCGGAATGAGGCGGATCTGGACGATGTACCTGCGGAGGTGCTGGAGAAGTTGGAGGTGCACCCGGTGAACGATGTGCGGCAGGTTCTTGAGCTGGCGCTTGCGCCTGCCTCGGCGGATGTGTCGGTGCCGATCGCCGCTTGAGCCGCACCGGGGTTGAGGACGCGGGGCTCTGCCCCGGACCCCGCGCCTCAATCGCCGGCGGGGCTGGAAAAGATCGGGGCTGTGCCCAGGGCCCCGCTGTCTCTCGTCCGACAGCGGGGCTTGAAATGCGGGGCTGAAGCGGGTCAGCCGTTGGCGAGGGCGACTATGCGGTCGAGGGCGCCGTTGAATTTGTTGTGGTCGCCGACCGTCGGGCCCGTGGAGGTGTACTGCCACATCGTGTAGAAGCCCCAGCCGGCCGGGAGCGTCCCCACGGTGGAGGCGTACCGGGCGATCCACAGCGGGTTGTTGGCGGCGAAGGCGCTGGAGTTGCCCGTGCACTCCGTCCACCAGCTGGTCGCCGTGTAGATGACGGCGTCACGTCCCGTGCGGGCCTTGTACTGGTTCACGAAGTCCCGGATCCACGTCACCATCGCGGACTGCGACTTGCCGTAGCAGGAGGCCCCGTACGGGTTCCACTCGATGTCCAGCGCACCCGGCAGCGTCTTGCCGTCCTTGGACCAGCCGCCTCCGTGGTCCACGAAGTAGTTGGCCTGTGTGGCGCCGTTCGTGGTGTCCGGGGTCGCGAAGTGGTACGCGCCGCGGACCATGCCCACGTTGTAGGAGCCGTTGTACTGCTGCGCGAAGTACGGGCTCGTGTAGTACGTGCCTTCGGTGGCCTTGGTGTAGGCCCAGCGCACGCCGCTGTTCCAGAGCGTCGACCAGGCCACGTTGCCCTGGTGGCCGGAGACGTCGACGCCTTCGGTCTGTACGGCGTTGGTGCCGTTGGTGGGCGGCGGGGAGCCGACGCCGTCGTGTGCGGCGACCCCCATGCCCATGTGGGCCTCGCCCCGGGCGGGGGTGTCCGCGGCCTGCGCCGCGCCGGGCAGGGCGAGGAGGAGGGAGAGCGACGCGAGCAGGGTGCCGGTGATTCCGAGGCGGCTGCGGCGTCTGCGACGGGTGGGGACAGGTCTCTGCACGGGCATGAGCGGCCTCCGAGAACGACGTGGGGTGACGTGCGGTGGCGCCAGTGCGCTAGATGGTGTGTGCATGCCACGAATGGGCAGTGAAAAAACTCTACGCATGTAGACCCGTGGGTGGGAAGAGGGGTCGGTGTGTGCCGTTGGTCTACTCCTGCGAAATACTGGTGGAACTGCGGTGATGCCCGTGATGGGCGATAACTTTCAGACCCGGGAACCCCCGGGAAGTAGGGGAAAATCTGGTCATGGGTGCTGACGTGGGCGAAGACGGAAGCGGCGGGCGACGGAGCGCGGAAACCGAACCGCGACCCGCGGCCGTGCCGACGGCTGTGGACGGTGAGTTCCTCGCTCTTGAACGCGAGTTGACCGTCTTCCTGCGCCGGGCCCGGGCCAACTCCGGCGAGATGGCCCGCGAGGTCCACCCCGACCTGGAGCCGGCCGCGTACGGGCTTCTGGTGCGCCTGGAGGAGTGCGGGGCGCAGCGGGCCACCGAGCTCGCCGGGTACATCGGCGTCGGCAAGGCGACGATGAGCCGGCAGCTGAGGGCCCTGGAGGAGCTCGGCTTCGTCGACCGCGAGCCGGATCCCGCCGACGGGCGGGCGTGGCTGGTCTCGCTCACGGAGTCCGGGCGCGAGCACTTCGGGGAGGTGCGGGATGCGCGGCGGATGCGGTATGTGCGGCAGCTGGACGGGTGGGATCGGCGTGAGGTGGCGGAGTTGGCGCGGTTGTTGCACCAGTTGAATGTGGGCGCCGAATAGAGATTGCGCCGCACCGGCGTTGCGGTTGCGGGACTCTGCCCCGGACCCCGCGGGCTCTCGTCACAAGAGCGGGGCTTAACCGAGCTCTACGTAAGCCAAGGTCGCGTCGTCGTGGGTTTTGCTGCGGCGCAGGTACGTGCGGGTCTCCGCGTCCGCGTCCTCCAGGGCGCGGACCCGGGACACCACCGCCTCCGCGCCCTCCTTGCGTACGAGGGTGAACAGGTCCGCCCAGTCGCCCTCGCGGAACTTCTCCACCCAGCGCGTCACGCCGTCGGTCATCGCGGCGAGCGCCCGCACCTCGGCCCGGGGGAGCGTGCCGGTCACCGCGCGCCGTGCGACCGATGGATCCGCGGCGGCGGTGAAGAAGCCGCCCTCCTTGTTGCGCACCGTGGCGTCGGCCACCTCGTTCGATACGAGGTTGGCGCGCGGGACCCGGTCGAGACGGTCGTCGAGCAGCGGCGTGACCGCTCCGTCGGGGGCCTCGACGAGCAACGCCGAGTCGGAGAGCACCAGATGCTCCACCCGCTCCGCGTCCCAGCGAGCGATCACGATGGTTGCCTGCGGAGTACGCGGGTGAGAAAGGTCACACGTGTCGCGATGGGCGTCGGCGGTCCGGGTGATCGCCGCGCTGAGGGCGTCGGCCAGGCTCATGTCCCGCCGCGAAACGGACAGTTCGGCCAGCGCGCCGCCGAGCCGGGCGGTGAACCACGGCACGGAGTGCAGGCAGCCGGCGTCGGTGGCCGGAGGGGTGACCCCATCGAGCACGACGAGCGAACCGCCGTGCCCGGCGGCCGGTGCGGCAACCGATACGTAGTCCTCGTTGGGTCGTCCGGTAGCGCCCGGCTCGGTGGTCAGTTCGATGCGCATGCCGTCAGTCTGCATGAGGTGCCATCACGGGGTGGTGGCGCGCCACGAGTTGGGCCGGGTTCGACCGGTGGGGATTCCGGGCGGATCGCGCAGTGCCCCGAAGGGGCCCTCTGGGCGCCGGGATTGCGCGGAATGATCACTTCCGTCGGTGGTGTGGCGGGGCATCCTGCCAAAGGCCGCCGAAGACGTCCAACCGGCGCGCGGTTGACGGAGGGTGATCGCCACACGGGAACTTGCTCCCCAACTCCCGCTCGATGTTCACTCCTTCGGGTGGCGGGCTCGGTGATGAGCGCCCCCTGCTCACCGGCACTGGGAGGGTCAGGGGCCAGGCCAGGAGGGTCACGAGTGTTGACGCAGCGTCACCCGGGCCCATGCTGTAGGACGAGTCAGGAATGCGAGCACCAGTGGGGAACACCTCCGGCGGTAATGGGGCCATTGGGCCGGGCGGTCCGGACGCTGCGGCCGCACCGGGGTCGACGACTCGGGGCTCTGCCCCGGACCCCGCGACCCAATCGCCGGCGGGGCTTGATGGTTCGCCGGCGGGGCTGAATGTGGCGGGGCCGAAGGTGAAGGGCAAGCCCGCCCGCGTCCGGAATCGCTTGATCGTGGCGGTGGCTGTCGTTGCCGCGGCTGTCGTCGGTGCCGGGGCGCCGGTGATCGTCGGCGCCTCCGATCGCGTGGGCACGTCGCAGACCCTCGTCGACGACGCCCAGCAGACGCAGCGCTCGCTCGCCCTGTCGCACGCGCTCGCGGACGAGCGGGACGAGGTCACCCGGTTCATCGCAGCCGGCCGCTCCAAGGGGCAGGGGCTGAGCGAGGAGCGCGGAGCCCGCGTCGACCGGCAGGTCGACGAGCTGCGCGTGGACGCGCCCGCCCCGCTGCGCCGCACCCTCGACGACGTCGCCGCCGTGCGCCGCTCCGCCCTCACCGGCAAGGGCTCCGCCCTGGAGGCGCACACCGCGTACTCGCGCTCCATCGGTGAACTGCACGCGCGCGCAGAGGATCTGGCGGAGCGCATACCCGTGCGCGCCGGCTCCGGGGCGTACGCCCTCGCGGACCTGGACCGCGCCGTCGAGCAGGCGTCCGCCGCGCGCGGCCTGCTGCTCGCCGCGCTCGCCGTGCCGCGCACCACGACGACTCAGGTCAACCCGGCCACCGGGCTGCGTGAGCCGGTCGTCGGCGAGTCCTCCACCGCCGACGGGCAGCGCGACGCGCTCAGCGCCGCCGGCCAGCGGGCCAGGGTGCGCGAGCAGGCCGCGCTCGACGACTTCCACGACTCGGGGACGACCGCGGCCGTCGGTGCGTACGACTCCACGGTCACCGGCCCGGACGCCGCCCGCGCCGAGACGTACCTGAAGCACCTCGCCGACGCCCCGACGCTCAGCGCGGCCGAGCTGCGCTACAACCCCAAGAGCGTCGAGGCCGCCCTCACCGCCCGGATCGACCTCATGCGGGGCGCCGAGGCCGCGCTCGGGGACCAGCGGGTCAAGCGCCTGGAGCAGCTCCGCGACGACGACGTCACGGCGCTCGAGATCAGGATCGCGCTCGTCGGTTTCTGCCTGCTCGTCGCCGTCGGCGTGGCCATGGCGACGGCCCGCTCGCTGACCCACCCGCTCGCCGCGCTGCGGATCGGTTCCGCGCGCGTCGCGGGCGACCCCGCCGTCCAGGAACCGGTCAAGTACAAGGGGCGCAACGACGAGTTCGCCCAGGTCGTCGACTCGATCAACGCCCTGCACGCGCACGCCGTCGGGCTGCACGGACGCCTCGGCACCCTGGAGACCGACCGCAAGCACCTCGTCGGCGAGCGCCAGCGGATGGCCGACGAGCGGGACCGGCTGCGCGGCGAACTCCGCGACACCGCCGGCAAGCTGGACCGGGTCAAGCACTCGATCCACGGGACGTTCGTCAATCTGGCGCTGCGCACCCTCGGGCTCGTCGAGCGCCAACTCGGCATCATCGAGGGCCTGGAGGAGCGCGAGCAGGACCCGGACCGGCTCGCCACGCTCTACAAGCTCGACCACTCCGCCACCGTCATGCGGCGGCACAGCGAGAACCTCCTCGTCCTCGCGGGCACCGAGCGCGGGCCGCAGCACGGGGGCTCGGTGGCGCTCGTCGACATGGTGCGCGCCGCCGTCTCCGAGATCGAGCGCTACGAGCGGGTGCGGATCGCCGCGCTGCCGCCGCACGCCCACATCGCCGGATTCGCCGCCGACGACCTCAGCCACCTCATCGCCGAACTCCTGGAGAACGCCACGTCGTTCTCGCCGCCGGACGCCTCCGTCGAGGTCTCAGGCTGGCTCCTGGAGAGCGGCTCGGTCATGCTCTCCGTCCAGGACGAGGGCATAGGGATGACCGACGAGCGGATGCGCGAGCTGAACACGCGGCTCTCCTCCTTCGCCGTCGAGGAGGCGCACGACCCCGAGGACGTCGACGGGTTCGGGCTCGGCCTCTACGTCGTCGCGCGGCTCGCGGTGCGGCACGGCGTGCGCGTACGGCTGCGCGAGCAGAAGCAGGGCGGGGTGGCGGCGGTCGCCGTGCTGCCCGCCTCGCTCTTCGCCTCCGCGCCCGCCGCCTCGGTGCCGCCCGCCGTCCTGGTGCCCGGCGCCGCGCCCGCGGTCCGCCTCGCGGGCTCCGAGGCGGAGGCCAACTCCAATGAGCTGTACGGGCGTACGGAGCCGGAGCAGCAGCTTCCGGAGTACGGCGACCCGCTGATCGAGGCGGCCGAGCAGGCCGTGCGCGAGTCGGCCGACGCGGTCGAGGCCGCCGACGTGGTCGAGGCCGCCGACGTGGTCGAGCCGCCCGTGGAGTCTCCCGCGGAGACCCCCGCGGAAACGACCATGGAGCTGAGCACACCGGTCCCGCCGGAGCCGAAGCCGGAGCCGGAGCCCGTCGACCCGGAGCCGGAGCCGGAGCCGGAGCCGGAGCCCACCCCCGAACCCGTCGCCGAGCTGCCGCACCCGCGCGCGCCCCGCGATGAGCAGGACGGCCCCGCCGGACACCCCGAGCAGCCCGACCAGCTGCCCGAACGGGAGGCCGAGCCGGAGCCCGAGCCGGCCGAGCGCGTCACCGCCAAGGGGCTGCCCAAGCGCACCCCGAAGGTGGCCGCCCCCGCCTCCGCCCCGAAGCCGCGCGCCAGCTCCGTGGACGCGGAGGCGCTGCGCCGCAAGCTCGGTGGGTTCCACCGCGGCGCCACCGCGGGCCGTCGTGACGTGACGGCGGAGTTCGCCGAGAACCCGGGACGTAGCAGTGAATCCGAGGGGGACACAGCCGAGGAGGCAAGCAGTTGACTGCGCCCACCCCTGCACTCAACGGACCCAAGGGAATGAACGGTCTCAGTAGCGAGGCACGCAATCTGCACTGGCTGCTGACCGACCTGGTCGAGGAGGTGCCAGGCCTGCAGTCCATCGCGGTCGTCTCGTCCGACGGGCTGCTCCTGCTCTCCTCCGACCCGGGTCGGCACGACGCGGCCCCGGCGAACGACCCGAGCACGGGACCCAAAGGGTCGAGCGCCGACCTGGCGGCCATCGTGGCCGGGCTCGGTTCGCTGACCATCGGCGCCGCCAAGCTGATGGACGGCGGCGGCATCAAGCAGACGATGGTCGCGATGGACGAGGGGAGCCTCTTCGTCATGTCGATCAGCGACGGCTCCCTGCTCGGCGTGCACGCGTCCGCGGACTGCGACATGGGCGTCATCGCGTACCACATGGCGCTCTTCGTCGGCCGTGCCGGGCACGTCCTGACGCCCGAACTCCGCAGCGAACTGCGCCAGTCGATGGAGGCCACCCGATGACCCCGGGCACTTCAGGCAGTGCACACAGTACGAACGGAACGAGCAGGGCGTACGGCGCGAGCAGGCTTCCCGTGCGCGGTGGCGACCGCAGGCCCGCCCGCGTCCGCCCCTACTCGCTGACCGGCGGCCGCACCCGCTTCGGCCATGTGCTGCTCGTCGAGACGTTCATCTCCAGCACCGCGGCGATCGAGGGTCCTGAGGACCGTCCCGAGCTGGGGAAGGGCGGGCTCGCCGGCATCATGCCGGAGATGCGCGCCATCGTCGCGCTGTGCCGTCGCATGCGCACGGTCGCGGAGATCGCCGCGCTGCTCAAGATGCCGCTCGGCGTGGTGCGCGTGCTGCTCAGCGACCTCGCCGACCAGGGAAAGATCCGTGTATACGGAACAGGCCACGGCCCCGGACAGCCGGACCGGGCACTCCTCGAAAGGGTGTTGAGTGGACTCCGCCGCCTCTGAACTGCTCGACGAACTGCCCATGGAAGAGGAGCAGTTGCAGGCCTGGCAGACCGACAGGACCCGGGCCCCCGTCGCCACGAAGATCATCGTGGCGGGCGGCTTCGGCGTCGGCAAGACGACCCTGGTCTCCGCCGTGTCCGAGATCCAGCCCCTCGAGACCGAGGCGCTGATGACCCAGGCGAGCGAGGAGACCGACGACCTCACCGCGACGCCGGGCAAGACGACGACCACGGTCGCCATGGACTTCGGCCGCATCACGCTCGACGACGACCTGGTCCTGTACCTGTTCGGCACGCCGGGGCAGCAGCGGTTCTGGTTCATGTGGGACGACCTGGTGCGCGGCGCGATCGGCGCGGTCGTGCTCGCCGACACCCGCCGCCTGAAGGACTGCTTCCCGGCGCTCGACTACTTCGAGAGCTGCGGACTTCCCTACGTCGTGGCGGTCAACCACTTCGACGGTACGACGGAGTTCGCGCCCGACGACGTACGGGAGGCGCTCACCGTGCCGCCGCACGTTCCGGTGCTGATCATGGATGCGCGGCGCCGCATCGCGGCGGTCGAGACGCTCCTGACGCTGGTCGGCCACGCCCTGGACGCGACCCCCGAGTAGTCGCGCGCCGCCGTGTCCGCACGGCGGCACCGGACCCGCACAGTGGTCAAGATCCGCCCCTCACACACTAGTTACGGCAGTTAAGGCAGTCTCATATGTCGCGGAAGATACTCGTCGTGGGAGCCGGCCAGTCCGGCCTCCAGCTCGCCCTCGGCCTGCAGACCCAGGGGTACGAGGTCACCCTGATGTCCAACCGCACCGCCGACGAGATCCGTTCCGGGCGGGTCATGTCGACGCAGTGCATGTTCCACACGGCGCTCCAGTACGAGCGTGACCTCCAGCTCAACTTCTGGGAGTCGCAGGCCCCGCGGATCGAGGGCCTCGGCGTCTCGGTCGCCGCCCCGGGCTCGCACGACCCCGGCCCCACGCAGCGCGCCATCGACTGGGTGGGCAGGCTCGACGGCTTCGCGCAGTCCGTCGACCAGCGCGTGAAGATGGCCGGCTGGATGGAGACGTTCGCGCAGCGCGGCGGGCAGCTCGTCATCCACGGCGCGGCGGTCTCCGACCTCGACTACTTCTCGCGTACGTACGACCTGGTGCTGGTCTCGGCGGGCAAGGGCGAGCTGGTCTCGATGTTCGGCCGGGACGCGTCGCGGTCCCCGTACGCCGAGCCGCAGCGGGCCCTCGCCGTCGCCTACGTCCACGGGATGGGCGTCCGCCCCGAGCACCCGGACTTCGACGCGGTGCGCTGCAACCTGGTGCCCGGCGTCGGCGAACTCTTCGTGATGCCCACGCTCACCACCTCCGGCCGCGCGGACATCCTGTTCTGGGAGGGCATCCCCGGCGGTCCGCTGGATGCGTTCAAGGGCGTCAAGGACCCCTCCGAGCACCTCGCGCTGACGCTGGAGCTGATGGAGAAGTTCACGCCGTGGGAGTACGCGCGCGCCACGAAGGTCGAGCTGACGGACGCGAACGGCACGCTGGCCGGGCGTTACGCCCCGACCGTGCGCAACCCCATCGGCCGGTTGCCCTCCGGCGGTGCGGTGCTCGGTGTGGCGGACGTGGTCGTGGCGAACGACCCGATCACGGGGCAGGGCTCCAACTCGGCCTCCAAGTGCGCGGCGTCGTACCTCGCGTCCATCGTCGAGCACGGTGACAAGCCGTTCGACGAGGACTGGATGCGGTCGGCGTTCGACCGGTACTGGGAGACGGCGCAGCATGTCACGAAGTGGACGAACACGATGCTGCAGGCGCCGCCGGAGCATGTTCTGAACCTGATCGGTGCGGGGATGCAGTTCCAGCCGGTGGCCGACCGGTTCGCGAACGGGTTCAACGATCCGTCCGACTTCGAGAACTTCTTCTACGACCCGGCGAAGACGGGGGCGTATCTGGACTCGCTCACGGGCGCGTAACCGCTCCGCGGGTCTGCGGGTGGTGGTCCTCCGGTGCCGCGTGTCGGGGCGACGGCGTTGCGGTCTCGGGGCTCCGCCCCGGACCCCGCTGCTCAATCGCCGCAGGGGCTTGAATGGCTTACCCGCCGCAGGGGCTCAACCCGTCGGTGCACCCGCCGCCCCGTACCCCGTGCCGGCCCCGGCCTTTGCCCCCTCGGGCAGGGTCGGGGCGCGGTAGCCGGACATCGGTGACGACCCGGGGTCCGGGCGGACCGCTCCGAGGAGGGGGTTCGCCGCGATGGGGGAGACCTTGACGCGGGTGCCGGGGCGCGGGGCCTGTACCACCTTGCCTTCGCCCAGGTACATCGCCACGTGCGTGGCCTTGGGGAAGTAGATGACCAGGTCGCCGGGGCGCAGCTCCGACATGGGGATGTGTGGCAGGGACGCCCACTGTTCCTGTGAGGTTCGCGGAATCAACTGCCCGGCGTGGGCCCAGGCCTGCGACGTGAGGCCCGAGCAGTCGAAGGAGTCGGGGCCCTCCGCGCCCCAGACGTACGGCTTGCCGATCTGGCGGACGGCGTAGGAGAGCGCCTCGTCACCCGCCTTCGACGGCGCCCTGCCCGTCGAACTGAGCGCCCCCGACGCCATGAACGTCTGCTGCGCCCGCGACGTCCCCGCCGCCTCCAGGCGTGCCACATCGGCGAGTTGGTCGGCGGTGAGGGAGGCGAGCAGCTCCTCGACCTCCTTCAGCCGGTCCTGCACGGCGTCCCGCTCCTTCTTCTGCCGGTCCGCGAGCCGCAGCTGCTCGTCCAGCGCGCCCCGCGCCTTCGTAGCCAGCGCGTCGGCCTTCTTCTCCCGGCCCGTGAGCCGCTCCACGGTGGCCTGCCGCTCCCGCGCGGCCCGCCGCACCACATGACCCTCGTCGAGCGCCCGCTGCGGATCGCGCGCGAGGAGGAGGCGCAGGTACGGGGAGAACTCGCTGCGCCCCTGGTACTGCTCGCGCGCGAGCCGCCCGGCGTCGGTGCGGCTGCTGTGCAGCGACGACCGCGCGGCGGCCAGCTTCTTCGCGAGGCCGTCCGCCGCTTTGCGGCGCTCCTTGAGCGCCTCCTCCGTCGCGTTGTACGTCTCCGTGGCCGCCTCGGTGTCCTGGTACAGGCCCTGGAGATCGGTGAGGAGGTCGGCGACGGATCGCGTCCCGCCGGGTCCCGGACGCGGCTCGGGGCCGGGGGCCGCGCTCGCGGGCAGCGGCGTGAGCAGCGCCCCCGTGACGGCCGCCGTGCACGCCCACCGCACCAGCCTGCCTGACACCTGATCACCTCCGGTGCGGGACAACGTCTGTGCCCCACACCGTCAACAGGAACAGAAAGGCGCGCCGCCCACGCGCCGGGCTGCTCGCTTCGGCGCAACCAGGCCACCCGTCCGGTGCCCACCCGGCGCGCCGCCTTTACGCCTGCGGCGACCGGTTCCTCGACCACGGCCACCTGACGGTCCGCTCGACCTTCCCGTCCGGCGCGAACACGTACCGCCACTTCGCCAGGAGCCGCATCCGCTTCCCGCCGGGCGTGGCCTCCCGCACGTACACGAGCACGGTGTCCGGGCCCCCGCCGGCGTCCGGCACCGGCACCTTGTACACCTTGGGCGGATTCCCGGTGGCGGTCACGAACACGGGCAGCACCCGGCCGTCGAGGGGCCCGCCGGCAAAGGGGATGTCTTCGCTCTTCACGCCACCAGTGTCACGCAGGGCCCAGTGCAACGGTCACGCGGAGCGGCTCACAGCAGATGCGCCGCATCGCTCACCACCGGCAGCACCCGCCGCGCCAGTTCCCCCACGAGGCCCTCCCGTGACTCCATCGCGAGCGCGTACCGCACCACGTCCGCGGTCTGCGGGTCTCGGCCCGCCGTCGCCGTCAGGACCGCCAGGAACTGGTCGACGAGGCCGTCCCGCAGCTCGTCCAGCGGTGGCTGCTTGTCCTCGTCGAGCCAGATCAGCGAGGCGGCCTCCACCGCCGTGATCCACATGCGGACGGTCATCCGCAGGCGCGGTCCCGGCGCCGCCTGGCCGAGGTGGCTGAGGATGTGCTCGGCCGCGGCCCGCCGCACCCCGTCCACGATCGCCGTCGTACGGGAGGTCTCCGCCACGCTGCCGCCCTGGAGCAGCGCCGCGAAGCCCATGTCGTGCTGGTCGACGAAGCCCAGGTAACGGTCGAGCGCGCGGGTCAGGCGCGCGGTGAGCGGGCCCTCCGGGGGCTCGGCGAAGCACTGCTCCAGGTCGTCGGCCGCGGAGCGCAGCGCGGCCTCGTACAACTGCTGCTTGCCGCCCGGGAAGTAGCGGTACACGAGGGGCCGCGACACCCCGGCGGCCTCCGCCACATCGTCGAGCGAAACGTCTTCCGGAGCCCGGTGCGCGAACAACGACAGCGCCGCTTCGAGCAACTGCGCCCGCCGCTCCTCGACGCTGAGCCGTTTGTAGGCGGGCGTACCGGTGGCCGAGGTCATACCTCCGAGCGTAACCGGCACGTCGACCCCGCCGACTAGGCCAGAAGTCCCGAGGACCGCCACATCTGGCGGCCGACGCCGCGCAGGACGCCGATGTCGTCGAGGAAGTCCGTCAGGCGCTTGGCGCCGGTCTGCATGACCTCGCGGCGGTGGCCGCTGGCCTTGACCTGGGCCATGGCCTCCCGCTTGTCCAGGCCCACGTTCTCGTACACCTGGGGGTTGATGAACGCCACGGAGAAGACGCGGGCGAACTCGCCCGATGTGACGCGCGTGAACTCCTGCGACCAGCGCGGCGCCGTCATCATCTGGCGCCGCAACTCCTCGCGCGCGTACCGGACATGGCGTGCCTCCTCCACGACGTGGATGCGCGTCACGCCGCGGACCAGCGTCTGCACGCGCTCGTCGGGGAACGTCAGGCGCTGCATCCAGTCGAGGACCTCCTCGCCGAGCAGCGTCGCCGTGAACGAACCGGGCGTGGTGGAGATGGTCTTGAAGAGGCGGCCCAGGTTCTGGTGGGCGCGGCCCACCGGGTACCAGGGCGTGTCCCCGCGCGAGATCAGCCGCGCGAACATCTTCGAGTGCCGGCACTCGTCCTCGATCTCGGTCAGCGCGTAGCGCACGTGCGCGCTCGTCGCCGCCTTGTCGTACACGTGCCGCACGAGCAGCTGCATCAGGATCAGCTCGAACCAGATGCCGAGCGAGGCCAGGGCCGCAGCCTCGTGCTGCGACAGCCGGATCCGCTGTTCCTCGCCCATCCGCTTCCACAGCGGCGTGCCGTACAGGGACACCAGCTCGGGCGGCCAGAACCACTTGCCCTCCTCGAAGGGAGCGTCCCAGTCCAGCTCCTTGTCCGGGTCGAAGGAGTGCTTGGCGGAGGAGGCGAGCAGCCGCTCGGCCACCTGCTCCCGGTCCTTGAGCAGACCGAGCGCGTCGCGCAGTCCCGCGAGCGCGTCGGCTTCCGTCATGGTCGTCATGGCTGTCCCCACCTCGTCGTACGGGTTACCAGCGGTCACGCCTGTATCGATTCTTATGAGACTGCGCGTCAGCAAGCCCGTCAATCCCTTGCGCAGGACTCCGCACGACTTGTTGACCGCGCGTCTACCACCGTGTGAGCCTGCCAGCATGGCGACGCATGAGCTGTACACCAAGGCCCCGAACGGGTCCAACTGGCAAGTACCGTCCGCCAGTTCGGCTCGCCTCAGCTGGGAATACGACGACGGGCGCGACCGCCTCCTCTCCCTCTACCAAAAGGGCAAGGACAAGCAGTGGGACGGCGCCAAGCGCATCGACTGGGACCTGGAGGTCGACCCCTACGACCCCCTCGGCACCCCCGACGACGCGCTGGCCCTCTACAACACGCCCTACTGGGCGAAGATGACCGACAAGGACAAGGCCGAACTGCGCAAGCACTCCGCCTCCTGGCAGTTCAGCCAGTTCCTGCACGGCGAACAGGGCGCGATGGTGTGCGCCGCGCGGATCGTGGAGTCCGTCCCCGACCTCGACGCCAAGTTCTACTCGGCGACGCAGACCATGGACGAGGCGCGGCACGCGGAGATCTACGGCCGCTTCCTGCACGAGAAGCTCGGGATGCTGTACCCGATCAACGACAACCTGCAGTCCCTGCTCGGCGACACGCTCCGCGACTCCCGCTGGGACATGCCGTACCTGGGCATGCAGGTCCTCATCGAGGGCCTCGCCCTCGCCGCCTTCGGCCTGCTCCGCGACACCACGGACAAGCCGCTGCCCAAGCAGATCCTCGCGTACGTGATGCAGGACGAGGCCCGCCACGTCGCCTTCGGGCGGATGGCGCTGCGCGACTACTACAAGCAGCTCTCCGACGCCGAACTGCGCGAGCGCGAGGACTTCGTCATCGAGGGCTGCTACCTGATGCGCGATCGGCTGCGCGGCATCGAGGTCCTGGAGAACTTCGGCATCCCCAAGGCCGACGCGGAGAAGTACACGGAGCAGTCCGAATTCCTCGCCATGTTCCGGCAGTTGCTGTTCTCCCGGATCGTCCCGTGCGTCAAGGACATCGGCCTGTGGGGCAAGCGCCTGCAACAGGCCTACGTCGACATGGGCGTCTTCGACATGGGCAACTCCAACCTCGACCAACTCATGGCCCAGGACGAGGAAATCGCCGAAAAGCTCGACGCGGACCGCTTCGCCGCGGAGGAGCGGGAACGGGTGTCGGAGGTGGAGGAGGCCGTCGAGGCGGGCAAATCAACCTGACCAAGCCCAATTCAAGCCCCGCCGGCGGTCTTTCAAGCCCCGCCGGCGATTGAGGCGCGGGGCCCGGGGCAGAGCCCCGTGACCACGCCGCCGCTTCAGCTCAACCGTCGGACGACCCGAGCACCGCCTCCATCACCGCGCGGGCGATAGGCGCCGCGCTGCCTCCACCACTGATGTCGTCACGGTTCGCAGACGCGTCCTCGACCACCACGGCCACCGCGACCCCCGGCGCAGACGCGTCCTTCTCCTTGGCGTAGGAGATGAACCACGCATACGGCGTCCCCTCATTGTTCTCACCATGCTGCGCCGTCCCCGTCTTCCCCCCCACCGTCGCACCCGAAATCTTCGCCCCGGTACCGGTCCCCTCGGAGACGACGTCCTCCATCATCGTCTGCAACTGAGTGGCCGTGTACGGAGACATGACCTGCTTGTACGTGTCGGAGCCGGTCTCCGAGACCGTGTCCCCGTCACTCGACGTGGTCTTGTCCACGAGATGCGGCCGCATCAGCGCGCCACCGTTGGCGATGGCCGAGGACACCATCGCCATCTGCAGCGGCGTCGCGGCGGTGTCGTACTGGCCGATCGAGGAGAGCGCCAGCTGCGAATCGTTCATGTCGGTGTCGAAGTTCGACTTGGCGGCCGCCATCGGGACCTTGATCCCGCTGTCGTTGAAGCCGAAGTTCTCCGACATCTTCACCATGTCCGAGAGCCCGGTCTGCACCCCGAGGTTGGCGAACACGGTGTTGCAGGAGACCCGCAGCGCGTATTCGAGCGTCGCGTCCTTGCAGGCGGCCGACGCGGACTCGTTGGTCAGCTGCGTCGTCGTGCCCGGCAGGGTGTACGGGGACGGGGTGTCGGTCGACTCGTCGATGCCGTCCACCACGCTGTTCTCCAGGGCCGCGGCCGCCGTGACCACCTTGAACGTGGAGCCCGGCGGATACGTCTGGCGCAGCGCCCGGTTGAGCATCGGCTGCTCCTCCGACTTGTTCAGCGCGGCCCACGCCTCGGTCGAGGAGGAGTCGGTGCCCGCGATCCGCCCGGGGTCGTACGACGGGGTGGAGACCAGCGCCAGGATCTTCCCGGTCGACGGGTCGATCGCCGCGACCGCGCCCTTCTTGCCGCCGAGCCCGGAGTACGCGGCCTGCTGCGCGCGGGCGTTGATGGTGGTCTTCACGTTGCCGCCGGGTTCCTGGGAGCGCGAGATCTCGTTCCAGAACGGGATGGGGGAGAGCATCGGGTCGGCGCCGGAGAGGATGTCGTCCTCGGCGCTCTCCACGAACGTCGTGCCGTACGTCTGCGAGGCGTAGCCGGTGACGGGGGCGTACAGCGGCCCGTTCTTGTACGTCCGCTCGTAGCGCAGCGACTCCCCGGTGTCCTTGGAGCCGGTGACCGACTTGCCCTGGACGAGGATGTCGCCGCGCGGCTGCCCGTAACGCTGGATCGTGGTGCGGCGGTTGGCCGAGTTGTCGTCGAACTTGTCGGCCTGGAAGAACTGGACCCGGGCCGCGTTGATGAGCAGCGCGATCAGCAGGATCAGGCAGAACACCGAGGCCCGGCGGATGTACTTGGTCACTTGGCGCCCTCCACGGGGTCCTGGGCGCTCCCTGGGGACTCGGGCAGCAGCTGGCTCCGGGCCCGGTCGCTGACCCGGATGATGATCGCGACGATGATCCAGTTGGTGACGAGGGACGAGCCGCCCTGCGCGAGGAACGGCATCGCCATGCCGGTGAGCGGGATGAGCCCCATCACGCCGCCCGCGATGACGAAGACCTGGAGCGCGACGATCGAGGCGAGCCCGATGGAGAGCAGCCGGCCGAACGGATCGCGCAGCGCGAGCCCCGCCCGGTAGCCGCGCTCCACGAGCAGCGCGTACAGCAGGAAGATCGCGGTGAGCCCGGCGAGCCCCAGCTCCTCGCCGGCCGTTGCCAGGATGAAGTCCGACTTGGCGGCGAAGCCGATCAGGTACGAGTGGCCGAGGCCGAGCCCGGTGCCGAGCATGCCGCCCGCCGCGAACGCGAACAGCGACTGCGCGAGCTGGCTGGCGCCCTGACCGGCGTCGATGGAGGCGAAGGGGTGCAGCCAGTCCTCGACGCGGCTGTGCACATGCGGCTCGAAGGAGGCCACGAGGAACGCTCCGGCGGCCGCGAGGACGAGCCCGATGGCGATCCAGCTGCCGCGGCCCGTCGCGACGTAGAGCATGATCACGAACAGGCCGAAGAACAGCAGCGAGGTGCCGAGGTCGGTCTCCAGGACAAGGACGCCGACGGTCATCAGCCAGATCACCAGGATCGGCGCGAACACCCGCATCGTCGGCAGCTGGAACCGCCAGATCCGTTTGCCGGTGTACGCCAGCGCGTGCCGGTTCGCCGCGAGATAGCTGGCGAAGAAGATCGCGAGCAGGACCTTGGCGAACTCGCCCGGCTGGATGGAGAAGCTGCCGATCCGGATCCAGATCCGGGCACCGTTCACGGCGGGGAAGAAGATCGGCAGGATCATCAGCACCAGGGCCGTGACCACGCAGATGTACGCGTATCGCTGAAGCGCCCGGTGGTCGCGCAGGAACAGCACGGTGAGGATGAACAGGGCCACGCCGAGCGTCGACCAGATCAGCTGGGTGGGCGCCGCCTGGTCGCCCGGGGTCTCCTGGTCGAGCCGCCAGATCAGCACCAGGCCGAGTCCGTTGAGCAGGACGGCGATCGGCAGCACCAGCGGATCGGCGTACGGGGCGCGGAAGCGGACCACGAGGTGCGCGACGAGCGCGAGCGCCCCGAGCCCGGCGCCGTAGCCGAGCGCCCCGCCCGGGACCCTGTCGTCCTTGGCGAGCCCGACGTCGATGTATCCGTAGACGCTGAGCAGCACGGCAACGACGAGCAGGGCCAGTTCGGTGCCGCGGCGCCGGGGGACCCGGACGGCGGGCACCGAGGGGCGGGTGCTGGTTCCCGATGTACCCGACGATCCGGTCATACCGGGAACGTAGCAAGCAAGACCCCGATATCAGCTCATGTCAGCACCAGCGCGGCACGGCGCCGATGTTCTCGATGTACTTCGCCGAACCCCACGCCCACGTGCCGTCGGTGAGCAGGTACCAGTACGAGTTCCCGCCGACGTTGTCGCCCGAGGTCTTGCAGAAGATCGGGACGATCGCGTGGTACGGCTCGGAGCGGACGACCCTGGCGCCGCGGGCCGGGGCGTCGCGCAGCAGCAGCCCGGACTTCGCGATGACGCGGCCCTTGTAGACCGGCGGATTGTCGCCGCCGGGCGAGCTGCTCTGGGCAACGGCGGGGAGGGCGCTGGTGGCGACGAGGGCTGCTGCTGCGGCGACGCCTGTGCCGAGGCGGATGGCGAGCGACATACGAGACTCCTGAGGTGGGGGAGAGGGGTGAGAGGGAGCGAGAAGGGCGCCTTGAATGCCCGCTTTCACACTAAAAGCGGCACGCAGAGCGCGCAAAAGGTTACTCTCCGCTACGAACCCTCGGGCCCGGTCTCCTCGTACGGAAGTGTCAACGTCGCCACCGCGCCACCGTCCGACGCGTTCCCGAACTCCAGCCGTGCGCCCAGGACTTCGGCCTGCCCGAGCGCGATGGTCAGCCCGAGACCGTGCCCGCGGGCCCCGCCCTCCGTGCGGAAACGCTGCGGCCCGTGCTCCACGAGGTAGCCGGGATAGCCCGCGCCGTGGTCGCGCACCGTGATCACCGGCCCCTCCACGGTCAGCGTGACCGGCGCCGCGCCGTGCAGGTGCGCGTTCGCCACGAGGTTGCCGAGGACCCGCTCCAGGCGCCGACGGTCCGTCAGCACACAGACGTCCCGGACGAGTTGGACCTCGGTCGGGGTGCCGGACGCCCGCACCACCCGCTCGGCCACCGGCCCGATCCGGTTCTCGTCCAGATCGAGGCGCTCGCTGCGCGCGTCGAGCCGCGAGATCTCAAGGAGGTCCTCGGTGAGCGTGCGCAGCGCGGCGACCCGGTCCCGCACCAGCTCCGTGGGCCGGCCCGGCGGCAGCAGCTCGGCGGCGGCGTGCAGCCCGGTCAGCGGCGTGCGCAGCTCGTGCGCGACATCGGCGGTGAACCGCTGCTCGGTCAGGATCCGGGCCTGCAGCGAACCGGCCATGCTGTCGAGCGCGCCCGCGACATCGGCCACCTCGTCCTGGCGTCGCCCCGGATCCTTCGTCCGGCGGTCGTCGACGCGCGCGTCCATGTCGCCCGCGCTGATCCTGCGCGCCACCCGCGCCGTCGCGTGCAGGCGCCGCGTCACACGGGTCACGGCGAACGCGCCGACCAGCAGCGTCGCCCCGATCGCGAGCGCCGACGAGGTGAGGATCGCCCCGTCGAGCCCGTCGATGGTGCGCCGGCCCTGCGCGAAGTCGACCCGCACCGCGAGGGCCCGGCCGCCGGCCGCCGGGCCCGCCGCCCACATCGTCGGCCGCTCCGGGTGCGCCGCGACCATCGTGCCGCGCTCCCCGCGCGCGGCGAGGGCGCGCAACTCGGCGGGCAGGCCCGGCGGATCGAGGCCCGCGCCCGCGGCGAGCCTGCTCCCGGCCTCGTACCGCTTGGTGGTGGACTTCAGGAGGGTGAGCGCGCGTTCGCGGGCCTGACCCGTCGTCTGATCGGTGACCGAGACGTGCACGAGGACGCCGAGCAGCGCGGCGAGCGCACAGCACATCACGGTGATGAAGACCATCGCCTTCCACGTCAGGGAGGCGGTCCAGACCGGCAGCCGCAGCGCGCGCGGACTCATGAGCGGCTCGGTGACGGCACGGCAGGAGTGTGCGTGGACCCGGTGCGCAGGATCTCGTCGCGGGTCGGCAGCATCGCCTTCTGGTGGCCGTCGTACGACCAGGACGTGCGGTACTCGTACCCGGACAGGTCGGCGGCGGCGCGCACCACGATGCTCCGGCCCGCCAGATGCACGTTGATGACGGCGTCCTTGTCGTCCATGATCTGGGTCAGCTTCCCGCCGCGGTACGTGTACGCCTGCAAGTACGCCTGGCGGTGCGGGGCGCGCACGGCGACGAGCAGATCGTCCTCGCCGTCGCCGGTCAGATCCCGGTAGTACCCGCCGAGCACGGGACAGCTCTCGGACGCCTCTCCGGCCGCCGGACAGTCCGCCGCGACGTCCTTCGCGATGTCCTTGTAGTCGTCGGGCGCGGCGGTGACGCGGGCCCGCACGATCTTCGCCGGGGCGACCTCGCGCAGCTTCCCGCCGGGCACCTCGACGCCCTTGACCACGGCCGTCTCCCCGGCGCCGTAGTCGTCGGCGGCGCGGGTCGCGGGCGGCAGCGTGGGCCACAGACGCTCCGGGCCGACGGCCGTCGGCGTCGGGCCCGCGCTCTGAGGGCCGCCCTGGTCCCCGCAGCCGGCGCACGCCCAGAGCAGCGCGGCGGCGGGCACGGCGAGCACGGACCGGCCGAGGCGCCCGGGCGCTGTCTTCACTGCACTCCTGCCTGCCGGGTTGAACGGGTCGCGATGGTCATCATGCCGGGCCTGCGGGCTTCTTGCCCTGCGGCGGGCTTGCTGCTCCCATGGTCGTGGGGTGATGGGGCATGAGCGGACTGCGCGTCATACCGACCTGGCGGAACGGTCAGGAGTGGCTCTACGTGTGCGGGGACGACGGCGCGAACGTCGCCTGGTATGACCGGGACGCGGGCCGGGTGAACCTGCTCAGCGAGATCCGGCGGGCGGAGGTGCTCGACGTACTCCGCCCGTTCATCGCCGGCCAGGTCACCGTCGGACCGCCCCCGGTGCCGACCCCCGCCGAACTGGCCGGGCTCACCCTCCACCCCGACGACGACCTCGCGCCGAACCGGCCGGGCGAGGCCCTCGTCATCTCCTTGGACCGCGACCCTGGCCCGCAGCGCCGGCTGCGCGCCGACCCGCGGCGCACGGCGCTCGCCGCGCAGGCGCGGGTGGGCGAGGTCCTCGACGGGTTCGAGGCGGCGGGCTGGCGGGTGCTGCACTCGGTGCCGCTGCCCGGCGGATCCCACATCCACCATCTGCTGATCGGCCCCGGCGGCCTGTTCGCGCTGCACGTACTGCCTGTGCGCAAGCGACGGGTGCGGGTCGGCGACCCCTGGGTGACGATCGGCCGCGGCGAACCGCAGCCCCTCCTGCGCCGCGCCCGCGCCGACGCCTCCCGCGCCTCCTTCGCCCTCACCGCGGAGGTCCGCGCGGCCCTCATCCTGGTGGACCCGTCATCCGTGGAGGCGACACCCCCACCCCGCGACACCCACATCCTCACCACCACGACCCTCCCACCCCTGGCCCACACGGCCGGCCTCCTCAAACCCGCAGACGTCGAGGCACTCCACATGATGGCGAGGGCCAGGGCGACGTGGACCCGGGTGTGACCCGGCACCTTCTTTCAAGCCCCGCCGCCGATCGAGCCATCTCAAGCCCGCCGGCGGTTGGGCTTTCAAGCCCCGCCGGCGTTTGAGGCGGTCTTTCAAGCCCCGCTCTTGTGACGAGAGCCAGCGGGGTCCGGGGCAGCGCCCCGCGACCGCAACGCCATCCGCGTTCACGGCAGCACCCCCGCCCGCTCACCGTCGAACAACCCCCCGAGCAAATCCCCGTACCGCTCCAGCCGCGCCCCCACATCCCCCGCGACAAAAACCAGATCCCCCGCAGCACCACACCCCTCCACCTCCCCCCACGTCACCGGCGCCGAAACGGCCGGCAAGGCCCTCGCCCGCAACGTATAGGCCGCCGCCGTCGTCTTCGCGGCCGAGTTCTGACTGTGGTCGACGAACACCTTCCCGCCCCGCAGACTCCGCGCCATCCGATGCACCACGAGCCCCGGCAAGGCCGCCTCCGCCTCCCGCGCGAGTCCCTTCGCATACGCACTGACCCGCTCGGCCGCCGTGGGCACCAGCGGCACGAGCAGATGCAGCCCCTTCGACCCGGAGGTCTTCGCGTACGCCTCGAGCCCGTCCCGCGCCAACCGCTCCCGCAGCCACCCGGCCACCTGGCAGCACTGCACGATGTCGGCCGGCGCCCCGGGATCCAGGTCGAAAACCAGCCGGTCCGCCAAGCCGGGCGCGTCCACCCGCCACTGCGGCGTATGGAACTCGGCGACCAGGTTCGCCGCCCACATCAGCGTCGGCAGATCCTGGACGAGGACCTGCCGCGCGACCCCGTCCGAGCGCCGCACCTCCGCCGTCTTCACCCAGGAGGGTGACCCCGGTGGCACGTTCTTGGCGAAGAACTGCTGGCCCCCGGGCCCGTCGGGAAAGCGCAGGAAGGAGACGGGACGGTCCCGCAGATGCGGGAGCAGGGCCTCCGCGGCCGTCGCGTAGTAGTGCAGCAGCTCGCCCTTGGTGAACCCGGAGTCCGGATACAGCACCTTGTCCAGATTGCTGAGCGTGAGCCGCCGCCCCTCCACTTCTGTGATGGGCGCCATACGGTAATACTCTGGCAATCCAGCCCGCTATGTCTGCTATGTCGTTCATTGGCGACGCGAACCGGGAGGCCCACCGTGCGCTCCATATGGAACGGCGCCATCTCCTTCGGCCTGGTCAGCATCCCGATCAAGCTGGTCAACGCCACCGAGAACCACTCGATCTCCTTCCGCCAGATCCACCTGGAGGACATGGGTTCTCTGGGGGTATGAAGGGTGTCTCATCGTGGCTCGTGGCGTCTTCGCAGGTCACCGCCCTGGAAGCCCAAAGGAGTGATGCGACAGGTGTTGTGCGAGCTTCTGCGTTAGGAGGCCTTCTTAGAGGTGGCCTTCTTCGCAGGTGTCTTCTTGGCTGCGGCCTTCTTCGTGCTCGCCGTCGACTTCTTGCCGCCGGTGGCCTTGGGTGAGGTTGTGGCCTTCTTGGCCGCTGTGCCGGTGGCCTTGCGGGCGGGTGCAGCCTTCTTGTCCGCGGACTTCTTCGCGGTCTTCCGGGCCGACAAGGGACGAACTTCGGCGTCTCGCGAATGCTCATCGCTGCGGGATTCCTTGGCGGCTCGAACGCTGTTCTCCAGCGCCGCCATGAGGTCAATGACCTTGCCGGTTGCCGGGGCAGCTTCGGCCTCGTGAGGCGGCTCTACCCCTTGGAGTTTGGCCTCGACGACCTGTTGAAGGGCTTCTTGATACTCGTCGTGGAGAGATGAGAGGTCGAAGTCCTGCGAGAGGGTGTCCATAAGTGAACGAGCCATCTTGAGCTCTTGTGGACGGACAGTCACGTTGTCCTCGGGCGCGACTCCTTCAGTCGAGCGAACTTCGTCTGGCCAAAGGCAGGTCTGAAGCACCAGAGTGTTGTCGTGGACTCTCAGCACTGCTAGGGCTTCCCGAGAGCGCAGAGCGATTTTGGTGACCGCCACCTGATTGGATTCCGTCAAAGCATCCCGGAGGAGTGCGTAGGGCTTCGTTGCCGCGCGGTCCGACGAGCCGACGTAGTAGGCCTTGGAAAACATCAGCGGATCGATACTGCCGGCGTCCACGAAGGCCAATACGTCGATGACCTTCTTGCTAGGCAAGGGCAGGTCAGCGAGGTCGCTGTCGGTGAGAGTGATCATGCTCCCGTCGGGGGCCTCATACCCTTTAGCGATCTCCTCGTAGGGGATCTCCTTGTCTTCTGCTTCGCAGAACCGCCGTAGGCGAACGCGACTCCCGTCCTCGGCGTGAACTTGCCGAAGAGGGATGTCGTGTTCCTCGGTCGCCGCGAAGAGCTGGACTGGAATCGTGACCAGTCCGAAGGATATGGCTCCCTTCCAGGTCGCCCGCATACCGTGCTCCTCTCCTGGGTTTCCAGGCTATTCCGGAGTGAGCTGCAACGACACTTGGCATGGTCTAACGAGGTCCGTGGTTGAGGGCACGGGTCAGTTCACGGTTTGCCGCTCTGGCAGCTTGCAGTTCCTCGGCGCGTTCGTCGAGCTGACTGGTTTGGTCGACTACCTGTTGTTCGAGAGTGACGATCTGCCGCTGCAACTGATCGACGTCGATAGGGGACCCCAGCCCTGATTCGTGCCAAATCTGGTTCCCCAAGATCTCTGAGAGTCTCTTCTCTAGGCGGCGCACTTGAAGTGCGAGCCGGGCGTTACGCTCAAGGGCATTAGCCAGGTCTGCTTGCAGCGACGCCCGGGTGACAGCGGCAAACCCGTCGGAGGCAGAGGGGGCGACGGCGACTGAATGCACACGTTCCAAGAGGTCACGATGCCGATAGAGGAAGGACCGGTCGACTCTGGCCGTCCGCGCGATGGCAGAAACCGTCACCTCTTCCCCGTGGCTGATGGCAGCATTGATCGCTCCGATTACCCGTTGTCGACGACGAGTGGTCGCCGACTCTCGGCCGTCACTCATTGCACTCATGCAGACCTCGGCATCCGAATGTCCGGCAGAGGTTGCCGTACTCGCGGCATACCTAGAAGCACGCTCTGACGACCGCGGCGAACTACCGCCACTGCCTCATCGATCAGGACTCTCTGGTCTTCGTCCAAGTCGTCCAGTCCGTCCTTCACTTGCTGGATCAAGCGTCTGACCCGGCTGATCTCCTCGTCTGAGGGCATGGCCTCTTTCCTGGCCCATTCATCAGCATCTATGGCCGCCGTGAGTCGCTCGCGATTCCGGAGCAAGTCTGCAAGGTATGCCTCTAGATCCGGCAGGTAGGAAACATCGGTGCGGAAGTGTCCGCAGCCCACGCAGCGAAATCTGACAGGGCAATCCTGGCCGTCGGCAGCGACGTTGGCCGGCTCGGTGCAAACTCCGTAAGGAACGGCGATCTCGCCGACTGCGCGGCGGGCATGCTCTGAATCAAGAACCGCCTTTGCCTGCCGCCAGACACGTGTGCCGTTCTTGTCGAACTGCATGGTGGTGACGCGGTCCACGGCCTCGCGCCTTCGCTTCTCACCGACGCGGTAGTAGGCCTGGGTTGTGTCAAGGCGTCGATGGTCCATTAGGTCGCGCAAGACATCCACAGGGACCCCGGCGTCCGCATGGCGCTGACAGTAGGTGTGCCGATATGCGTAGGGGAATACCTTGGACTTGTCGAACGGCAGCATCTTCGTCACCGTGAGCCCATCGACTTCAACGGGAGTCGGGACATGGAAATCAGGAAGAGACTGGACCCACTCGCGATGCCGGGTGGAGAGCCAGCCACTAGTGATTGGCTTGCAGCCGTGCGGGTTGGCCCTCCTTGTCGGTAGAAGCATCAACTTTTCGACGGGAGTTGAAGGGAACTCGATCCGAGTTCGCTCCTGCTGTTGGACGATGACTCCAGCCGTGGACTGCGAGATCGGCAGACGGCGGCCTTTTCGGTTTGACTTGTAGTTGTCGTAGATCAGCACGTGCTGGCCGTCGGAATCCTGCTTAAGGCAATCCCATCGCAACTCGCAGATCTCCTGGGGCCGTCGACCAGTGTCGACCAGTAACTCCACCGCGACCCGGTTTAGTTGGCCCTGCGGCCCGCGGTATTCCAAAGACTGCAGGTGAGCGCAGAGCTCCCGCATGACCTGCAAGGGGAGATCTCTCCCCGCCTCCGTATCCTCCCAATCATCCGGGATGTCTTCGGGAAACAATGTGAAGTCATCGGGCAACCCGTGCAGTGGATTGCCGGGGCGCGTCATGCCCAGCGATCGCATTCGGCCCAAGTGGCGGACCACGAAGCGGCAGACGTTGACATGCTTGTGGGCTGAGATGGCTCCGGTGTGCTGCAAGTAGGCCAGCCGGTTCACGAACGCCGTCATGTCCTGACGGCCGAGCGCATGAATGTCCTGTCCACGATCATCTCGCTGCAGGCGAAGGCTCTCCGAGAGCATCCCAAATGCCCGCAGGATCTCTTGAACCGTTCCGATGGCTTTGCTGCCTCGACGCTGAGGGAGATAGACAAACGCCCAGTCTTTCGCTGCGTTCTTCAGCCAACCTTGATGGATTTCGGTGAAGTGGAGGCGGCCGCTGTGTCCGAAGACCGAACCTTCCCAGATGTCCTTCGCTCGCTCGCTCTCGGGCGTCCGCCCGAGCTGGCCAGCATAGGTGACCATGGTTCGGCAGAGTCCGTAGATCGCACGAGATAGGTGGCTTGCGTCAAGCTCGGCGAGTGAGGAGACCTCCAACTCCCTTGCCCGGTTTGTCAGGTTGCGGAGGGAGAGGTGGAGGGTGTGCAGGCCCTCTCTGGTTCGCGACTGCACTCCGTAGAGAATTTCAGCGACGACCCGGTCAGGAAGTCCTCGAAGGCTGACCTCATTGTTTCCCGTAACCGGACCGGTGGTTCGGCGCCACCTCTGTTCGGCGTCCACGGAGGCCGGCTTGCGCTTGACTGTGTGATACCAACGGACGCGATGGGCATGGCAGTAGTCCGAAGTCCTGCTGTCTCTCTTTCGATAGCAGGCGGCAACCAGGCAGAGGCCAAACCCAGGCAGGGGAGCCGCTTCCCCCGAAGCCGGGAAATCATCCAGCGGAATCCCTAGCTGCTTGGCCTGGTGCAGATGACTCGTGCAGAGTGGCCGCCGCCAGGAAGTGAAGGGGCGCTCGCAATCAGGTACTGAGCAGTCCTCGACCCCGTGTGTGCGGCCATGTGAATGGTCCCGCTCGGCAAATTCTTCCAGAGGAGGCTTACCCTCGCTCCGCCAACGCAGCCGGCAGCCTGAGCACATCCCTCTTGCGGAACTGCTCTGCTGGCAGCCCTTAACCCGACAGCATGGAGAACCTAGTTGTGGGTGATCGGTTGGGAAGACCAGGACCCGCAGCTCCGCCGACCATTCAAGAAGCGAGAGGAAATCGTCGTCCAGCGCGTGTAGTAGATCTACTGTCAGGCGGTCTTTTCCCACATCAAGTTGAAGGAGGGCCTGGGCCGTGCCAACAGACATTAGAACTCCTCCCTTGGTGAAGGGACACGTTCAACTGCGGCCCGGAGGCGGGAAGGTGAAGGGTGGAGATACGGTCTGGCAGATTCTGGATTCTTCTGCCCAAGAAGCATCTGGATCTCATCCAGGGAACCGCCAGAGTCAGCGACGTTGCTGGCCATGGCATGGCGCATCATGTGCGGTGCGATCTTCCGGCTGAGCTGTGCCCGAAGAGCAAGCGATTCCACAGTCTCACCGACGGCGTCAGGAGTGACAGGTGAACCCAGAGGGTTCCGGAATAAATTGACCAGGACGAAATCGCTTCCCGCAGTGCCCAGTACCTCGTGCCTCTCCAGCGCATACTGATCGAAGGCTTGGACCACTAGGAAGTCAACGGGCAGCACCACTGTGCGGCGAGACTTCGACCAGGCCTCATTTGGGTTCTGGCGTCGCACGATATGGAGATGAGCACCCTCGGCCCGACATCCCAGAGCCGCGGAGTCCATCAGGAGATGAACATCGCAACGCCGTAGCCCTGCCGCCTGGCCGCGACGCAGACCGACTCGAGACAGCAACAGAACCATGAGCCGATCCCGAGCCGAACGACAGGCCCGAAACATCGCAACGATCTCCTCATCGCTGGCTCGGTCCACCTCGCTCTCGGCTTCGGGAAGTCGGTGCTGAGCCTTCAAGCGATACCGGAACCTTCCGTCCTCAGCCTGAGCTTGAACGGGAAGATCTCGACTATCCCCGAGTTGGTAGAGCTGTTCCAGTACCCAGCCAGGGACGTCGCGCTCAGTGACCGCGTGGGAGAGGAAACCTCGTACGGCCACTAGTACGCCGTTGATTCGACGAGCCCCCCGGACTGCCTCAGCCCCAGGGCCGGGGATTGCGGTAGGAGCCTTTTTCGAATCAGCAGCCTTCCACTTCAGCCAGAGAATGAAGGAACTCAGATCACTAGCGGCTGTGCGCCAGTCTCGCCCTGTGTCATCGCACCAGCGCATGAATATTGCGATCGAGCCAGCGTACGATTTCGTCGTCGACTCCGCCCGCCCCTGGTTCAGTCGCAGCTTCCTCAGAAAGCGGTCGGCTACTTCCACGACCTGGAGCTCATCGTCAACCACTGTCCAGTACGCAGTACCGGACGGCAGACGAATGGCAAATGCCCGCATCCCAATGCTCCTTGCCTCGCGACGGATCGCCACAGTCCGCAGCGGAGCAACACCCCCTGAGAACCGCGCCGAGACCTTCAACGACGCGTTGCAGTGCTACGACACGCAACAACTTGCTGTCCCCCAAAGAACGGCGGCCGCATCCGCTATCACAAGGTGTGCGAGCTGGAGGACAAAGAGGTCGCGAACGACGAGATCGGCAAGGGGTACCAGGACGCCGACGGCTCGATCATCCCGATCACCGAGGACGACCTCGCCCAGCTCCCGATCCCGACGGCCAGGACCATCGAGATCGTCTCCTTCGTGCCGGCCGAGCGGATCGACCCGCTCCAGATGGGCACGGCGTACTACCTCCAGGCCAACGGCGTCCCGGCCGCCAAGCCGTACACGCTGCTGCGCGAGGCGCTCAAGCGCAGCAACAAGGTGGCCATCGCCAAGTTCGCGCTGCGCGGCCGGGAGCGGCTCGGGATGCTGCGGGTCGTCGACGACGTCATCGCGATGCACGGGCTGCTCTGGCCGGACGAGATCCGGGCCCCCGAGGACGCCGCCCCCGACTCGCACGTCACGGTCCGCGACGCCGAACTCGACCTGGCGGACGCCCTGATGGACACGCTCGGCGAGGTCGACATGGACTCCCTGCACGACGACTATCGGGACGCCGTGGAGGAGATGATCGAGTCGAAGGCCTCCGGCACGGAACCGGCGGAGCCCCCCAAGAAGTCGGGCGACGGAGGCGGCAAGGTCATCGACCTCATGTCGGCACTGGAGAGCAGCGTCCGTGCGGCCAAGAAGGCGAGGAACGAGGACGAGGACGTCGCCGAGGTAACGGACCTGGCATCACGTTCCCGCACGGCTTCTCGTACGAAGAAGGCCGCCGCCAAGAAGGGCACGGCCGCCAAGAAGGCGCCCGCCGAGAAGACCACGTCCGCGAAGAAGGCCACCGCCAACAAGTCGACCCCCGCGAAGAAGACGGCCTCGGCGAAGAAGACCACCGCGGCCAAGAAGTCGGCCTCGACAAAGAAAAAGCCGACGCCTCGCAAGAAGGCGTCGGCCTGATACATCAAGCCCCTGCGGCGTTTGAGCAGCGGGGTCCGGGGCGGAGCCCCGATCTTTTAAAGCTCCGCCGGCGCTTGAGGCGCGGGGCCCGGGGCGGAGCCCCGCGACCGCAACCATGTCGCCGGGCGAACAACAAGCGGCTACCGCCCCTTGGCCACCTTCGCCGCATCCCTCTTGAACGCCCACTCCATCTTGGGCTCCATCACAAACCGGAACATCCGCTGCACGGGCGGCGTGCACAACACGGTGATCAGGCTCGCCGCGAGCAGCGTCACCAGGACCTGCCCCCACGGCGTGTGCAGCCAGTCCGCCTCGTACCAGTCCCAGAAACGGGACCCCTTGGCGACGAAGCCGTGCAGCAGGTAGCCGTACAGGGTGCCCGCGCCGAGCGCCGTGAACCAGAGCTTCCGGCCCGGTACCCACGCGAAGAAGCACGCCGTGAGAATCACCGAACAGCCGAACATGGCCAGGGTCATGACGATCCCGGTCCAGCCGGGCGCGCCCAACTCCTGGGCACTGTCCCGGTGGTACGTCCACGCCGCGGTCATCCGCGGCGCCGCCCAGTACGCGAACAGCAGCGCGGCCGCGAAGACCGGCACCGCGATGATCCGCGCCTCCTTGCGGCGCACCAGCTGGAAGTGCTCCGGCTTCAGGCACAGGCCGAGGACGAAGAAGGGCAGGAACTGCAGCAGGCGCTGCATGTCCAGGTCGTCGCCGATGCTGGGGGAGACGGAGGCGAGCGCCGCGATGGCGAGCGCCACCGGCAGCGGCCAGCGGATCGTCTTCCAGATCGGCGTGCTCAGCCGCCACACGAACAACGACACCAGGAACCAGGTCAGATACCAGGGGTCGAGGAGGCTGAAGTCGTATCCCGGATCGTCACCGGCGTACCGCTTGAAGAGCGTGTAGACGATCTCGAACACCACATAGGGCACCGCCACGCCCGTGATCAGCCGCTTCAGCCGAGCAGGGCTCGCGTCGAACGACCGCGAGAAGTAGCCGGAGATCACGATGAACGCCGGCATGTGGAATGTGTACACGATCATGTACAGGGCGGCGGCCGCCCGGCTTCCACTGCGCAGCGGCTCCCAGGAGTGGCCCATCGCGACCAGGACGATCGCCAAATACTTGGCGTTGTCGTAGAACGCGTCACGGGCCTTGCCGGACTTCGGTGTCGTGGTGGTGGCCGGTGTGGCCGCCTGTCTCCTGGACGGAGTGCTCGCGGTCTGTGCGACGGCGTCCTGCTGATCGGGCAGCGGTGCCCGATGAGCCGCGAGCTGTACCGGTTCGCTCACGATCCCTCCCGAAGGGAACCCCGGCTACCGGATACGCATCTTCCTGGATTCGTGAGGTTCAAGTGGCTGCGAGACATCGACCGAACCGTAGTCATGCGGTGGGGCACGAGTAAACCTGGATCGTGCACGCGTGGCGGCTCTCACAGTCCTGATCAGGAATGACAGACACTCAAACGGGTTCCGTGCCGGTCGCCGTAGCGAGAAGTCGACAACGGCCGAAAACGGGCGTCACCCGAGCCCGGCCTCCGCGACCCGCCGCAACAGCCCGTGCAGCGTCTCGCACTCGTCCGCGTCCAGCGGCGCGAGCAGCTCGCTCGTCACGCGCAGCCCCGCCTCGTCGCTTCCGCGCAGGAAGTCCCGCCCGTCGTCCGTGAGCACCACGATCCGGCTGCGCCGGTCGCCGGGGGAGGGGCGCCGCTCGACGAACGAGGCCTTCTCCAGGTCGTCGACCAGGCCCACGATCGCGCTCGGGTCGTAGCCGAGCTGCACGCTCAACTCCCTTTGCAGGGCGCCTTCGACCGTGGCCAGGAAGCGCAGCACCGCGTAGTGGCGCAGGCGCAGCCCCGACTCCTGGAGCGAGGTGTTGAACAGCTGCCCGGAGCGCAGGCCGAGCCGGTACAGCAGATAGCCCGTGTCGGCGTGCAGCCCGCGCATCCATGGCTCGTGCGCGTCGATCGGGGCGGGGGTCATGGGGTCTCCCTGGGGGTGGGCCTGCGGTCTTCCGCGACAGTCTCTCGCACCTGCGGGTCGGCGACAACTATTGACGTCACCAATCATTGCTCTTAGCTTCTTTCTTGCTCCACGCATCCTCGGCAGGAAGGGATTCACACGTGTCCATCGATCTCACCCGAAAGGTGGCCGTCGTCACCGGCGGCGGCCGCGGCCTGGGGCTCTCCTACGCCCATGCCCTCGCCGCCCACGGCGCCTCGGTCGTCGTCAACGATGTGGACGAGGCCGTCGCCGAAGCGGCCGTGAAGTCGATCCGGGAGGCGGGCGGCACGGCCGTCGCCGAGGTGGTCCCGGTCGGCACGGCCGAGGCCGCGGACCGCCTGGTGGCGCGGGCGGCGAGCGAGTTCGGCCGCCTCGACGTCCTGGTCACCAACGCCGGCATCCTGCGCGACAAGGTCCTGTGGAAGATGACCGACGACGACTTCGACGCGGTGCTCACCACCCACCTGAAGGGCACCTTCACCTGCGCCCGCGCCGCCGCCGTCCGGATGCGCGAGCAGGGCGAGGGAGGCACGCTCGTCCTCGTCGGCTCGCCCGCGGGGCAACGGGGCAATTTCGGCCAGACGAACTACGCCGCCGCGAAGGCCGGCATCGTCGCCATGGCCCGCACCTGGTCGATGGAGCTGGCGCGGGCGAACATCACGGTCAACGCGATCGTGCCGGTCGCCGCGACGGCCATGACGGAGACGATCCCGGCCTTCGCCCCGTACATCGAGGCGATGCGCGGCGGCGAACCGCTCCCGTCCTTCCTGCGCAAGGGCGAGGGCTTCGGCACACCGGAGGACTGCGCGGCCCTCGTTCCCTTCCTCGCCTCCGAAGCGGCCCGCTCCGTGACGGGCCAGGCGATCGGTATCGGCGGCGACCGGCTCACCCTCTGGTCGCACCCGCAGGAGATCAAGTCGGCCTACGCGGACGGCGGCTGGACCCCGGACGCGATCGCCGAGGCGTGGCCGACGTCGGTCGGCGCCGAGCCGGAGACGGTCGGCATCCCGGCACCGAAGCTCCCGGAGGCGTGATGAACATCGACGACCTCACCGCCATCGACGTACACACCCACGCCGAGGTCTCTTCGCGCGGCCACGGCTCCCTCTCCGACGACCTCCACGAGGCCTCGTCCGCGTACTTCAAGACCGAGGGAAACCGGAAGCCGACCTTGGAGGAGACCGCCGCGTACTACCGCGAGCGGAACATGGCCGCCGTGATCTTCACGGTCGACGCCGAGTCGGCGACGGGCACGGAGCCGGTTCCGAACGAGGAGGTCGCCGAGGCGGCCGCCGCCCACCCGGACACCCTCATCCCCTTCGCCTCGATCGACCCGTTCCGCGGGAAGGCCGGGGTGAAGCAGGCCCGCCGCCTCGTGGAGGAGTACGGGGTGAAGGGCTTCAAGTTTCACCCCTCCATCCAGGCCTTCTTCCCCAACGACCGCGCGGTCGCATACGAGTTGTACGAGCTGATCGAGGAGACGGGCACGATCGCCCTCTTCCACACCGGCCAGACGGGCATCGGCGCGGGCGTGCCGGGCGGCGGCGGCATCCGCCTGAAGTATTCGAACCCCCTGTACGTGGACGACGTCGCGGCCGACTTCCCGCACCTGAAGATCATCCTTGCGCACCCCTCGTTCCCCTGGCAGGACGAGGCGCTGGCGGTCGCCACGCACAAACCGGGCGTGCACATCGACCTCTCGGGCTGGTCCCCGAAGTACTTCCCGCCCCAGCTGATCCAGTACGCGAACACGCTCCTCAAGGACAAGGTCCTCTTCGGCTCGGACTACCCCGTCCTGACCCCGGACCGCTGGCTCGCGGACTTCGCGAAGCTGGACATCAAGGAAGCGGTCCGCCCCAAGATCCTCAAGGAGAACGCGGCTCGTCTGCTCGGACTCACCAAGCCCTGACCCGGACTCACCAAGCCCTGAAGGGGACCGGTATGCGCAACGAGGGACTGGGATCATGGCCCGCACGCCGGGCCCGCAAGACTCCGCACCGCACCGCCCTGATCCACAACGGCACGGGGTACTCGTACGCCGACCTGCACGACCGTACGACCCGCCTCGCGCATGTCCTACGGGCGCAGGGCGTCCGCCGCGGTGACCGCGTCGCGTACCTCGGCCCGAACCACCCCTCGTATCTGGAGACGCTGTTCGCGGCGGGCACTCTGGGAGCGGTCTTCGTCCCGCTCAACACGCGCCTGTCGACCGTCGAACTCGCTTACCAAATAGGGGACTCGGGAGCGAAGACCCTCCTGCACGCCGGCGGCGGGGACCGGGCGAAGGCCCTGTCGGTCCCTGTGACGATCGAGGCCGACGGCAGCGGGTACGAGGAACTGCTCGCCGCCGCCCCCTCGGACACGATCGACGAGGCGGTCGGCGGCGACGACCTCTGCCTCATCATGTACACCTCGGGCACGACGGGCCGCCCCAAGGGCGCCATGCTCACCCACGCCAACCTGACCTGGAACGCGGTCAACGTCCTGGTCGACCACGACCTGATCGCGGACGAGGTCGCCCTCGTCTCGGCGCCGCTGTTCCACACGGCGGGCCTGAACATGCTGACGCTGCCGGTGCTGCTGAAGGGCGGCACGTGCGTCCTGGTGGGTTCCTTCGACCCGGCGGCGACATTCGAGCTTGTGCGGCAGCACGGGGTGACGTTCATGTTCGGCGTTCCGACCATGTTCGACCTACTGACCCGGCAGCCCGCCTGGCCGACCGCCGACCTCTCCTCCCTTCGCATCCTGACCTGCGGAGGAGCCCCGGTGCCGCCCCCGCTGATCGCGGCGTACCAGGAACGCGGCCTCACCTTCCTCCAGGGCTACGGCATGACGGAGGCGGCCCCCGGAACCCTCTTCCTCGACGCCGAACACGCGGTGACGAAGGCGGGCTCGGCGGGCGTGCCGCACTTCTTCAGCGACGTACAGGTCGTGGGCCAGGACCTCACCCCGGTGGGCACGGAGGAAACGGGCGAGGTGGTGGTCCGCGGCCCGCACGTGATGCCGGGCTACTGGGGCCTGCCGGCGGAGACCGAAGCCGCCTTCTCCGACGGCTGGTTCCGCACCGGGGACGCGGCACGGGTCGACGCCGACGGCTACGTCACCATCGTCGACCGCTTCAAGGACGTGATCATCTCCGGCGGCGAGAACATCTACCCCGCGGAGATCGAGGCAGCGCTCCTGGCCCACCCCGATGTGGCGGAGTGCGCGGTGATCGGCGTCCCGGACGAGAAATGGGGCGAGGTCCCCCGGGCCGTCGTCGTCCCGCGCACGGGCGCCACCCCGCCGCCCGAGTCCCTCCTGGCCTCCCTCTCCGGCCAGTTGGCGAAGTACAAGATCCCCAAATCCCTGATCCTGGCCGGCGAACTCCCGCGCACGGCCTCCGGAAAGCTCATCAAGTCCCGCCTGCGCACGACGTACGGCACCGACGAACAGGACACCTCACAGCAATGAAGACCCTCACGGTGAACGGCCTGGCCGAACTCACGAAGATCACCGGGACCGACCTCGGCACCAGCGACTGGCTCGAGATCACCCAGGACCGCATCAACACGTTCGCCGACGCGACGGGCGACCACCAGTGGATCCACGTCGACCCCGAACGCGCCGCCGCCGGCCCCTTCGGCGCCCCGATCGCCCACGGCTACCTGACGCTCTCCCTCTTCATCCCCCTCTTCACCGACCTCCTGGACGTCCAGGGCGTCACCACAAAGGTCAACTACGGCCTCAACAAGGTCCGCTTCCCCTCCCCGGTCAAGGCGGGCTCCCGCATCCGCCTGGCGGCGCGGGTGGCATCGGTGGAGGAAGTAGCGGGCGGGGGAGCCCAGATCACGATCGACGGCACCATAGAAATGGAGGGCGCCCCGAAGCCGGCGGCAGTCCTCCAGAGCGTCTCCCGCTTCTACGCCTGACCGCGCTACGCAACCGCACAAAAAAAGACCCCGCACTCAGCGATACGCTGATGGCGGGGTCTTTAAGGCACCTCGTACAAGGTGCCCCCGGCAGGATTCGAACCTGCGCACCCGGCTCCGGAGGCCGGAACGGTCCCACGCGTTTTCGCAGGTCAGAGCGTTATCTGACGCTTCGTTAGCGGCCTGGTCCCGCGCATGTCCCGCGGGTTGGAAATCGCCATATACGCGACACATGTCCGATGTGTCGCATCTCGTGTGTCCCGCAGGACGACTCAGGCGACGCGGGGAAATAATCCGGCAACACCGAACGTTGGGCCTCCTCACTGTAGAGATCGGGAGGGGACGGTGTCGGGCCTGAAGCTGTTCAACACGAAAAACGGCATGACGGAGGTCATGCCGCGTCTGGCGGGTATCGAGGCGGATGTGCAGGGCCTCATCGAGGCGCACATGGAGACGATGCTCGGCGTGCGATTCCTCGCGAGCGAGTACGTCATCGGCTGTGTCGACGGCGGGCGGATCGACTCGCTCGGCATCGACGAGAACGGCGCGCCGGTGATCGTCGAATACAAGCGAGGCACTGATGCCGGTGTGATCAACCAGGGTCTGTACTACATTGCGTGGCTGACCAGGCACCGGAGCGCCTTCGACGGCCTGGTCCGCGACCGGCTCGGGGTCACGGCCGCGTCCCAGATCCTGTGGAGCGCGCCGAGGCTGATCTGCGTGGCCGGCGACTTCACCCGCTACGACGCGCACGCTGTACACGAGCACCGACGCAGTATCGACTTGGTCCGCTACCGGTACTTCGGCACTGACCACATCAGCCTGGAGACAGTGGTCTCGGTCACAGGCCGGTCGGATGCTGTAAACCGGCGCACCCGGCGACACGCGCAGTCGAACGCGCCCCGTGCGCTCCACGAGCGCAAGGACGCCATGGCGGAACTGGCTGTGGCTGCCGACGAGACGCTCCGTGGCCTGGGAGACGGCATCACGCGGGTTCAGCGGAAGCAGTACGCCGCCTACCAGCGGCTGCGAAACTTCGCCTGCGTCATACCGCCGCAGCAGACGAAGCTGCTCGTCTACTTGAAGGCGGACCCGAAAAGCGTCGATCTGGTGCCTGGATTCACGCGAGACGTGACAGGACTCGGGCATCACGGCACTGGCGACCTGGAGGTACAGCTGCGTACCGAGCGGGACCTGGAGCGCGCCCAGGATCTCTTCCGGCTCAGCTACGCCGCGGCGTGAAAGAGCAATGGCCCGCAGGGCCATGTGCGCTGGCCGGTCGAATTTTTGGTCTGTCGTGATGCGGCCCTTCGACGTGCGGTCAGGTAGTGGCGGTGGAGCTATAAGTATTCGGCGGATCCCCGGTTTCGGTAACCGGGGATCCGCAGCTATATTGCCGCCGTTTCCGCACGCCCCCTATGACCCGCTACTGCTCGCGTTCCTCTGCCGGGGTCGGCCTTCTGTGTCGGCCGCGGCATTTCCCGAGCGCGGAGCGATCCCATTCGGTGGGTTTCCGCTCTGACGGCTGCGGCGGATACAGCTCAGCCTTCGCAGCGGCGAGATCGCGGATCAGGCCGATCGACTCCCACTCGATGCCGTTCCACTTCTGGATCACGCGTGGTGCGTCGGGCTCGTTGGCCGCCGTGCGGCCCCTCGGCGAGCGGTATCGCGCGCCGTTTGCCCTTCGAGGCATCTCGGCCTTCCTCTCGCCGCCGGGCCCAGTCCTGCAGCGGCTCCTGTTCCTCGTGCATTTCAGCATGTCGGCGCAGAGCCGGTGTCCGCTGCCACCGTCTTGCCCGGATCTCACCGGGACCTTGGCGAATGGACGGGCGGTACAGGCTGCGCGCGGATTTCCGCACGGCTAACCGTGTTCAGCCCTCGGGGTTGGGAAGCCGCCGGCTTGGAGGCGAGCCCAGCGGTCAACTCGAAGGCGATGTCCTGCAAAACGGATGTTGCGGTGTGGGGCGAGAAGTGGAGCGCCCACTGGGGAGCGCTGGCGCCGCCGCCCCGGAGGGTCCAGGCGGGCAGAGCGCAGTGAGGGGTGTGAGCGGCGAAGGCGTCGAACTCGACGCTGACGGGGCGGTCGCCAGGGGCCTGCCAGCGGATTGAGCGGCCGTCGATGGTGTGCTTCCAGCCGGCGTCGGCGAGTGGGCGGGTCGCCTCTCCGATGGCAGTTTCCGAGACCTGGTTGCCTGCGGCGATCTCTGTCGCGTCCGCGGAGGCGAGGCTTTCGAGGAGTACCCGCATGATCTGCACGGGGACTGCGGTGCTCGCGGTGGCGTGCCATCGGCGTTCGCCGACCGGGCTCTCGTACGCCGCGATGCTCCACTGCGTATCGCCGGTGTCGGCTTCGTGAACGAACTCGGCGCGCAGGACCAGGGATTCGTGGACGGCGTGCGTGGTGTCGTCGGACCAGGTGCGCCACTTCTCCCACGTTCCGTGCGATGCGAGGAAGTCGTTCAGGAGCGTCTCGTGGTCGTCAGTGCCGTCCGCTTCGATCTCGGGGGTGCCGGCCGTGCCCGTGGGCGGATGAACGCCGGCCGTGCCTTCCTGAGCCGATGGGCGGCGTGCTTGCTCGGCTTCGAGTTCGGTGTCCGTGGCTGGAGCGGGGCCGGGGCGTACGGCGTCACCGTAGAGGCGTTCGAACTCGGCGATAGCCACGGCAGGGCCCTCGAATTGGAGGGATTCGACGCGCAGGTGGTTCTCGCCGTGAAGGTGAATGCTCGGACCGTCGCGGTAGGTGCCGACCGCGACGATGGTCCAGCCGTCGTCGGCGTGCGCGTGGATGACCAGGCGGCCGGAGCGTATGTCGTCGTAGATCTTCTGGGCGTCGTTGGACACCTCGCGGATCTCGTCGCGGGTGCACCAGTGCATGGGGTAGTTGGCCCAGGTCCATTCCGTGTCGATCTCTTCGCGGAGCTGGCGCGTGATGTCTACGGCGACGCCCTCGGCGCGCAGGGCGTTTGCGGCCTGGTCGGCGTAGTAGGGCTCCTCGCGGTCGATGCGGGCCATGACCATCGTCGTGTCGTTCAGGGGCACGAATCCGTGGAGGGCGAGAAGGGCCCGCACGGTGTGGGTGGGGGTGCCGGTGATGGTGGCGGTGACGGCGCTGGGGCGGCCGTTGAGCAAGTCGAGGCGGAGGTGCAAGTCTGCTGCGGAGTTCGGCAATCTGGTCTCGTTTCGCGGCTCCGGCCGGCGCGGGGCCTGTCGGAGCGGGTGGGGTCAGCGGAGTGCTCGGGCGGTGGGAGCTGTGGTGCGCGGCGGTGGGCCTGCTCGCGAGACGGCTGGCCCGCGGGGCGCGCGAGGGGCTGGTGGAGGGCTGTTGCTGCGTGTCCAGCGGGTGCGCAGGGTGGTGAGGTCGGCCAGGGCGCGGCGGCTGCCGGTGATCAGCTGGTGCGGGGTGTTGGCCGGGTCCTGGGCGAAGGCGGCGATGCGCGTGCCGACCTCGGCTGCGCGGCCCAGTAGGGCGCGCTGGAGGACTCGCTCGCCCCAATATTCGGGCGAGCCGACGGGCGTGGAGACCAGGTCGATCAGGTCGCGAGGGTCGACGCCGTCGGCGAGGAGGCCGCGGTGCTGGGCCTCCCAGAGCACGGTGAGGGCGTCTACGGGCTCCCCGTTGTGCACCAGGGCGTTCAGGCACTGCCAGAGTGTGGCGTGCAGCGGCAGGGTGAAGTCGTCAGGCTGCAGCCAGCGCATGGCTCTCAGGTCCGCCGGGTGCGCGGTGGCCGTGGCCAGGAGGAGCCGTTCCTCCTCGATGGCTTCCTCGCCGCGATGCTCCGCCCGCGTAGCGGGTACGACGGTGCGGGGCAGGGAGCCGGGGTGTGAGGCGAACTGCCCGGCGAGCGTGTCGAGGAACTGGCCGAGCGTGTCGGCCTGGGCCAGGGTGATGGCCGACGGGTTGGGCAGGGTGGTGTCCGTGGCGGTCTGGACGAGGCGCTCGGCGTGCGTGAGCACGGTGCGGCGGGCGTGGTCGGCCTGGACCATCCGCCCGTACGCCGACGCGTGCTTGGGCCAGGGACAGACCTGGATGAGGGCGTGGAGGTACGACGCGGTGAGCCCGGGAGCGTGCGCACGGGCCGCACCGAGCACGGCGTTCAGCCAGGCGGGGCTGGAGCGGTGCACGTCCGGCTGGGGCGGCGGAATGTCGCGCATCGCCTGCCACAGGGCGCCGTGAGCATGGTTGCTGAAGTGGTCGGAGTCCAGGGCGTCGATGTCGTGGAGCCTGTGGGGTTCGAGGAGAAGCGCGCCGAGCAGGGACTGCTCGGCATAGTGCACGGGGCGCGGCGCGTGCACGTCGTCCTCGTACGGGTCGGACCGGTACTGCGCCATCAGGCGGCCAGGGTGAAGTCGTCGGGATGCAGGGTCTTGCCCAGGTGCGGGGCCAGGAGATGGGCGGCGAGTTGGGGCGGGACCGCGTTGCCGATCTGGCCGAAGACCTGGCCTTTGTTGCCAGTCCAGGGGTAGTCGGCGGGGAAGGTCTGCAGCACTCCGGCCTCTTCAGCCGTGATCCGAATGGACTCCGGCACCGGCTGCTGGTCCTCGGTGTCGCTCGGCACGGGCGCGGCGACCCAGACGCACTCGTTCGCGCGGTGGCCGAAGAAGAGGGTGCCGGCCGGTTCCTCGATGGGGCGGACGGTCGCGTTGGCCTGGTTGTTGCTGCGCAACGACCACGACCACCGGTGTGCCTCCCCGGTGAACGTCGGCGCGGGCGCATGGGCGGGCCGGTCTTCCCTGGCCCCGTGGCGCGCAGCCCATCCCGCTCCTTCCCGGCGGGACTGCAGGACCACGCTGTTCTGGGGCTTCCAGGTTCCGCGGTCGCGCGCGTCGCTGAGGGTCTTGCGCGCCCCGGACGGGAACGGCTCGGGCCCGCCGCCTGGCCCGCCGCCGGCGCACACCGTGGGCACGGGGCGGTCGGTGGCGCCCCAGCCGAGGGCTTCGGCCATGGACACCCACTGCGCGCGGCCCGGCCCGAACAGCGACTCCGGTTCGGCGACCTTGGCGTGGGTGGGCGTTGGGGGCTCGGCGGTGCGGGTGCGTGAGGCGAGCAGGATCGCCCGCCGCCTGGTCTGCGGCACCCCGTAATCGGCCGCGTTCAGGATGCCGGTCCACACCGAGAAGCCCCAGCTACGCAAGATCGCGGCGTACTGGCGCCACAGCGGCAGCACGTCGGGGACCTCCTCCATGGCGATCCACTCGGGCTGGCCGTACTGGTTCAGGGCGTGGAGGTAGCGCATGGGTTCGGCGGCCAGCAGGGAGCGCTCGTCCTGGCAGGCGGCCAGGAGCTTGGAGCGGGTGTCGCGGCCGGTAGCGAGGTCGGCGACGGCCTGGTGGACGAGGGGCTGGTCGAGGAGGCCGAGGCGCTTGCCGGCCATCGACCACGCCTGGCAGGGCGGGCTGGCGATGAGCCCGGTCGTTCTCCCGAGGAAGGGCCACACCGGATACATCGCGACGTCCGTGCGGATGGTCAACTGGCCCGCTGCGGCGCGGGTCTTGCACGCCCACGCGTCCCATTCCAGGCCGACGTCGCGTGCGCCGAGGACGGTCAGTGCGTGACTCCAGCCGCCCGGTCCGGCGAACAGGTCGAGCACGATCACGTGGCCAGCCCGAAGTCGTCGCGGGACAGGGCGTCCGTGTCGCCGCGGCAGGCCCACGGCGAGCATCCGTCGGTGACGCCTTCCTCCAGTGCGGTGGCGGCTTCGTCGCTGCCCAGTTCCTGCTGCAGGGCTGCCCATTCGGCGGCGGTGACGTGATCGATGGGGGCCTCGCTCAGGGGGATCCGCGAGCGGTGCAGGAAGGCTTGGCCGAGCAGGCGGTTGCCGCTCGCGTTCGCGCGGGCGTTGCCCTGGCGGATGGCGCCGTCGAACTCGACGACGTCCGCCCATTCTTCGGGTGAGGTGTCGCGGATGTGGCGCCACTGCGCGTTGCCGTGGAACGGGCATCCCAGGCAGCTGCTCTTGGGGGTGTCGGCGAGGCCCAGAGAGGTCAGGTAGCGGACGCAGTCGGTGCGCGACCAGCCCATGTCGATGAGCGGGTGCCGGTTGCGCATGTACTTCACGTCCGCGTCCTTGGCGCGGTGGAACTCGTCGGTGGAGATGCCGACCCACTGCTCGACGAACACCTCCCGCGGGATGCGCGCGGGATAGGGGTAGCCGAGGAGTTCACGGATTTGTCGCTTTATCGGCTTTATCTTGTACTCGCCCGTGCACTGCCGGCGGGTCATCCCGGCCTTGCCGTCCTGGTTGAGGATGTAGAGCGGCATGGAGGCGAACCGGTGATCGGGGTCGAGCGCGTCGGCGCGGATGTTGCCAGTGGACACGCGCAGGACGGGGATGCCGGCCGGGGCGGCGATCTCGCGCTCTAGACGGTCGAGGTGCGCGTACACCGAGCGGGGTTCCCATCCGGTGTCGGCGAAGATCGCGAAATCGACCTTGGGCAAGAGGACGCCCTCGGCGGAGAGAGCGAGCAGAGTGCTGGACTGGACTCCGGCACCCAGGGACAGGGCGCGGAACTGAGGCTGTTCGGTGATGGTCGGTCCTGAAGGGTGTGAGGTCTGGGGGCCGCTTCAGCGCGCTGGCGGCACGGGCGCGGCGGACGGCCGGGGGCGTTCTCGGGGCGGCGGGAGCCCGTCGAGCAGGTCGGCGGCGGAGGTGATGAACTGCTGCGGTGTGGGGCGCAGGAACACGGGCGGCGACGTCGTGGCGTCGCGGCGGCGGCACTCGTTCTCGACGGCGCGCGACAGCGCGGTGGTGAGTTCCGCGCTAGCGTCCTGGGCGGTCTTGGCGGTGCGCGCCAGCTGGTCGAGGTGGAGCAGGTGCGCCTGGCTGTGCGCCGGTTCCCGTTCCAGATCGAGGAAGAGGTGGAGCGCGGTGGCGGCGAGTGCCTGTGCCTCGACAATCCGGGCCGTCAGCACTCGGGCGCCGTCGGTGGGGGTGCGGCGCAGGCGCTGCCGCAGTGCGTGTGCGTCGGCCGCGATCTGATCGAGAGCCTCGTGGCGGCTGGCGGAGTCAGGCATCGTGGGCCGTGTCGATGGGGGTCTGGAGGGCTTGGGCGAAGGCGGCGGTCACGGCGGCAGCGGGGGCCGGATCCGAGAGCAGGGCCCGGACGATGGGTGTGCCGATGACGACGGCGTCGACCAGGGGCGCCACGCGGGCCGCGAGGCCGGGGCTGGAGATGCCCACTCCCGAGACCACGGGCAGCGCACTTGCCGCACGCAGTCGCTCGGTGAAGGCTTCGAGGGCCGCCAGGTCGAGGGGCCCCTGAAAGCCGGTGAGGCCGCTGCTCGCGGGTGCGTAGAGCCAGCCGGACGCGCCCTCGACCGCTGCGGGCAGGTCGGCGTCCGCAGTGGCACGCGGGATGAGATGCGGGGTGCGCAGGCCGGCGTCGTGTGCGGCGCGGTGCCAGCGGAGTGCTTCGCCGCGGGGCAGGTCGACGACCATGGCCCCCGCCGCGCCCGCGTCGGCGAGCAGGCGAGCCAGTTGTTCAGGACCGTGGCGGCGAACGGGCTCCCAGTACGTCATGACGACCGTCGGGCGCAGCGACGCGGCGTGTGCGACGGCGCGAACGGTGCGGTCCAGGACGTTCCCCTTGACCAGGGCGCGCTGGTAGGCGGACTGGATGAGACGGCCATCGAGGGCCGGGGTGGCAGTGGGCAGCCCGATCTCGAACAGGTCGGCTCCGGCCTGGGCAAGGTGGTCGAGCTGGCGACGCTGGATGTCCGGCTCATGGACGCCGGCTGGGATGAATACCCCCAGCGCACATGGGGATTGAGAGAGGCGGGTGTCGAGGGGGTTGGTGGTGGCCAGGGGGTGTCCTTTGAAGTGGGGGGTCCGGTCAGCGGCGACGGCCGGCTGGTGAGGTGGCCGGTGCGGCGACGGTGCTCGGTTCGGCGCGGGGCGGGGCCAGTCGGGGCGGTGACGCGCGGGTGGCGGACGGATCGTCGGCGAAGGCGGGCCGGACGGCATCGAGGCCGTCGGCGAGACCGCGCGTACGGTCGGTGGCGTCGCGCAGCCATTCCCATGCAGGGGTGGGGAGTTGACGCCAGTGGGCGTGGTTACGTGCCCATTCGAGGATCTCGGCGGCGTTGCGGAGCTGGTCGGCGAGCTGCCCCAAAATCGCGGCCTGCTGTTCGGGGTCGCCGGCGGTGTGCGCTGCCTGGAGCAGCTCGTCCAGGGCCACCGGCGGGTCGTCGTCGTCCGTGGGCAGGCCGTAGAGCTGGGCGTGGAGGGCTTGGGCGTAGATGGTGACGGGGCCGCCGCGGGAGCGGTGGCCGTAGTCGGCGGCGGCCTGGCGCCGGACGGTGAAGTGGACGGTCACATCGCGGGGCGGTGCACCGGGGATCTGGTCGGCCAGAACGCGGGCGAAGTCGTGCATGGTCGGGTGGTCGGAGGGCGTGAGGTCTCCTGGAGGCGAGGGATGAGCGGGTTCAGCGCGTGCGCCCGGTGGAGGCGGACGCCGTGGGTCGAGGGACGGCCGACCGTGTGGTGGCAAGGGCCGCGGCGCGCGGCTGGGCGAAGGAGGCGGCGAGGTCGAGGCAGCCGGCCGGGGTCAGGTGCACTCGTTCGTCGACGAGCCAGCGGGCGCACTCCTGGCGTGCGACCAGTCCGCGGGTCTCCAGGGAGCGGATCGTGCTGATGCTCACCCGGTGACTGCGCTGGTTGGCCCGGCCGTCGGAGATGGTCACGTACCCGCGCGCGACGGCCAGCAGGGTGTCGCGCTGCGTGGGCGAGAGCACGGCTGCCTGGTGGTTGGGCAGGTAGCCGCGCTTTGCGCGGTCCGCGACGTACAGTTCGGCGCTCGCCACTGCGTCGGTGGCGCCAAGGGCGGTGAGTTCGAAGACGAGGGCCATACGGCGCCCTGCCTCCTGGCGGGCCTCCTTCTCGCTGACGACTGCGATGAAGCCGTCGCCCAGCTCCACGGGGAGCCCCGCCTGCGCACTGAGCAGAATGTCTTCGGCGGCGCCGAGGTGTTCGGCTGCGTCGCTCGCGAGGTGGGTCAGTTGGCGAACCCGGGCGTAGGCCGTGCGGATGTCGGGGCTGTGGTACATCGACTGGGCGTTGAGCGAATTGACGACGCTGAGCGCGTCGTCGGCCAGCTTCTCGGCTGCTTCTGTCTGCGGGGTCAGTGCGGCTACGGGGCCGTTGCTGAGGAGCCGGTGGCGCATGTGGGAGTCGCTGAAGTGCGTGAAGTCGGCTGCGAGTGCGAGGAGTTGTTCGGCCGGTTCGAGGGAGAGGGTCTTGTCGATCAGAGGTATCTCCAGGAGCGGGGATTAAGGGCAGCGACGCTTCACCGGGCGGGTGAGCTGAGCGAGGGCGTGGTCGACGTGCGGGTTGATCGCGGCTCCGCGGACCGGGGTGATCAGGTTGCTGTGCTCGTACCGTGTGCTGAGTGGCACGTCGGCGAAGGCCCGCTCCACCGCTGCGTCAGTGGCCAGGTGGGCGAAGAAGTTCTGCATGAGTCCTTCGGGCACCTCGCGGGTGAAGGTGGCCAGCGGTTGTTTCTCGAAGAAGGCGTGCCAGGCCCGCCAGGTGATGTCCTCATCGGGCGTGTGCAGGAGCTGGCAGCACCAGTCGGGTGAGGTTAGGGCACCGTCCTCGACGGACCATCCGTTGAGCGTCGCGATCTGGTCCAGGGGCATCTCCGTGATCGGGATGCGCTCGGCGCTGCGGGTGTCACCGAGCAGCTGGGGCAGGGCCTGGGTCGCGGCGGCGACGGCCTCCAGCGGGGTCTGCCTGCTGAACTGCACTTCCCAGTACGGCTCGTGGTGCGTGATCGTCCACCACTGCCCGGCGGGGTGCATGGGTTCAAAGTCGAGGAACATGCTGCCGTCGGGGCTGTCGATCTTGACGTGTCCGGTGGCGGCGTCATGCTGTGTGGGCCAGCCGAAGAGGTGGATCAGCGGGCCGATCGCGTCGGCGAGCCGGTCACCGGCGCCGGCCATATAGCGCGGGGAGACCATGACCCGGTCGTCGGGCGCGTACGCGGTCACCGGTGGGCTCCCTGCGTGACCGCGGCCTTGGGCGGGACGGCACCTGCGGTACGCAGTGCGGCATGGGGGCGCGGCCGGGCCAGGGCCTGCTGCCCCTGCCCGGTCACGGTGACCTTCTGGCCGATCACGAGCGACGTGCTGGTGTCGCGGGTGACGAGGCCGCGTTTGGCCAGGGCCCGGAAGGTGGCGATGGAGACACGCGTGCCGTCGTCGGTGGCGACCCGGGTCACGCCCAGTCCGCGGGTGGTGCTCTCGTACAGACGGCCCCCGCCGTTCAGGGCGGTGAGGGCGTCGTACTGGGCCGCAGTCAGCCCGGGACCTGCCGTCTGCTGTTCGGCCGCCGGCTTGTGTTCCTGCGCGCTGGTCAGGTCTTCGGTGATGCCGTGAGCGAGGTAGTGGCAACCGATCGCGCACAGGTCGAGCTGGTGGACGGCATCGTCGAGGTGGCCGTTCAACTTCGGGATGGCCTCGGCGTGACGGACGGTGCGTACTGCCTCGTCGTCGGCCGGGTAGCCGGCGAACGGCGCGCCTTCGTAGGGGTTGGCGAGCACGAAGTGGGCCAGGTCGGTGCCGGCGAGCGATGACGCGGACACGACCGAGGCCAGCAGTTCCAGGCTGGCCCGGCTGCCGGCGATGTTCGTGTACATGCTGTTGTCGAGCGCGGTCAGCCGCACCAGGGCGGTTGCCGTGAGGTCCTGTGCTTGGAGGAGCAGGGGGCTGATGTGGCGCAGCGCGTCCGTGCCGGGCGTGTAGGAGATGTCGCGTACGCGCGCCTTGAGGGCCTCGAAGTCGCGCGCCAGCTGCCGGAGCTGGCGGACTTGTTCGTGCAGGTCGAGTGGGGGCGTGGGGATGGGAGGGCTCCTGTGCTGTTTCAGCGGCTATGGGTGGTGGCCTGCGCGGCGGGCAGGGGCCGGGGCGTGGTTCCGGGCGCGGTGCGCGGGCCGCCGGGAGGCGCGTCGATGACCGAGGCGAGGGCGGTGATTCCGGCCGCGGTCAGGCGTACGCGGTCCAGGGGCGGGCCGCCGAAGTAGGCGCCGGGCGCCGAGCGGGCGGTTCTCTCTGCCAGGCCCTTGGTCTCCAGGGCGCGCAGGGTGCTCATCAGTACCTTGGGCTCGCGGGAGCGGGTGAATTCGCGGCCCAGAGAGCTGCTGGCCACGACGTGCCCGCAGGCGATCTCGGCCAGGGCCGTGCGGTGCGTGGCGTTCAGCCGGTCGTCGGGGGACGGCGCGGTGGCCCCGCGGCGCCGACGGGTCTGGCCGGCCAGCGTCACGGCGCAGCCGACAGCGGCTTCCGGGGCCAGCGCGGTCAGCTCGCGGGCGGTTGCGACGTTGAGGTCCACCGAGGCGTCGGCAAGAAAGGCGAGCTGCCTCAGCCGCGAAACCGTCTCGGCCAACTCGTCACTCTCATACAGCCGTTCGCCGTGGATTGCCTTGATGGCGCACTGGGTGTCGGCGGCCAGACGCTGCGCGGAGTCAGTGTGGGCTTCTGGTGCGGGAGGGGCCGTGGCGTACAGGAGAAGGTCGAGTGCGTCGTTGTGCTGGGTGTACTGGTCGGCCAGGTGGAGGAGCCGTTCGACGGGCGTGGGCGGTGGCGGCATGTCGAAGAGCAGGGATTCGGCGGGCGGCTCGGTCATGAGCGACACCGCGGATGTGGGCAGGGGTGGATGGGTCTTGCCTCCCGGTGGGTGGGGTACGGCGGTCGGCCTCGGGAGTGCCTAGGCGGCAGGGCCGAAGTCGCTCTGCTGCGGGGCGGCCTTGGCGATGGCGCGGGCGGTGATGCCCTTGGAGGCGCGGTTGGAGGCGGCGGAGAGTTCGGCGGCGCCGGGCTCGAGGTACCAGGGGCGCAGGTCGAGCATGGCCGCGCGCATGCCGGTGGCGAACGCGAGGGCGGTGCCCTTGGGCAGGGCGCGGATGGCGTCGGCGGCCAGGATGCGTTCTTGCCGCATGGACACCGAGGTGGACTTGCCGGACTCGGAGTGCGAGGTGGAGGTCGTTTCGACGTCGTGGTCGCCGATCAGGCGGGACAGCTTGTCCGCGAAATCGGGGTCGTCGATTCCGGAGCCGATGACCTTGATGGTGGAGGCGGACCACATGGCGTCCATGCCCGCGTCTCCCCAGACTTTCTGGCCCTGTCGGTAGGACTGGAGGATGGTGATCGGGATGATGCCGCGGCTGCCGAGGTGGCTGTACAGGTCCGGAAGGTCGCTGATTTTGCAGACGTTGGCTGCCTCGTCGAGGATCGCGAGCATCGGCGGATCCAGGCGTCCGCCGGCCCGCTCGGCCTGCGCGGTCGCGGATCGCATCACGCTGTCCGCGCACGCGGCGATCAGGGCGGACGCTCCGCCGCCGCCGTCCTTCGATAGCAGGTAGAGCGTGTCCGTCGAGGTGACGAACGTCCTCGGGGTGAACTCCGGCACGTCCTTCTGCGGGGTCACCCAGGCGGCGATCTGCGTGTTCAGCAGTGCGGCGGCGTATTGGCGGGCGGTCTCGTAGATGCCGTCCCTTGTTTCGGGCGGGCCTTCCACGGTGCCCTTGAGCTGGGCGGCGACCGCGGCGAAGCCGTGGTCGCGCAGGATGTCGAGCGGGGTGCGGTCTGCGGGGAAGGCGAGCCAGGCCATGACGTCGGTGATGGGCCGCTCGTCGAGCGCGGCGGCCAGAAAGAGCTGGCTCAGGATATTGCTGCCGGCCTTGGACCAGAAGTCGCCCTGCTGGGAGGCGTCCACGCTCGCAGCGAGGAAGTGCCCGGCCAACCGGCCGGCTCCGTCGAGGGTTTTGGCGTCGGCCAGGGGGTTCCACCACATGGCGCGTTCGGCGTGGGCGATCTGCTGAGGGTCCATCGACCAGGTCCGGCCGACGGCTGCCCGCGCGTCGAGGGTTGCGGTGTAGGCGTCGCCTGCGGCCTTGTTGGAGGTGAGCAGGACCGGGCCGGGCGCGTTGAGGATGGAGGGGATCGCCAGCGAGGTGGTCTTGCCGGACCGGGGCGCCATGATGGCGACGGCGACGTCCTCGTACCCCATGCGCACCTCGTGCTTCGTGCCCTGGAGATTGCCGAGGAGGATGCCGGTGTCGGCGGCGGCGATGTGCTTGGCGTCTTTGAGGCTCGGGCGTAGGGAGCGTGCCTTGTCGGTGATGGCCTTGGCCATCAGCGGCTCGATGTCGCGCTGTTTGGCCATGCCGGTGACGCGCTTCTTGCGTCCGTTGCCGCCGCGGTGTCGCTGGTAGAGCATTGCGGCGGTGATGCCGAGCGCAACGAGTACGGCGACGGGCAGGATGCGTGTGCCGATCAGCAGGGACGTGTCGCTCAGGTCCGGCCAGAGCTGGTCGGGGTGCAAGAGGGCCTGACCGGGCTGGTAGGGGGCGGCACGCGAGGAGGTGGCCCAGGCGGCGAGATTCCCGCCGAGCCAGGCGAGGTTGGACAGGGGCACGCCGACGGCGATGGCGCCGAGGAGAACCTTGAAGGCTATGTCGTAGCCGTCGGTGGACGTGGAGTTGGGCTGGGGCAAGGGCTGTTCCAGGTACGGGGAAGGAAGAGGGGCCGGTCGCGGCGGGCAGGTCAGCGCGCGTGGCCTCGTGCCGGTCCGGGCGGCGCGGGAGCGACGCCGGTCGCGCGACGGTGCCGCTCGACGAGGGCGGTGACCCGTCGCTCCAGGGCGAAGGCGACGTCGCTCGCGAGGACGTGACGGGTGTCCACGCTCATGCGGTCGCGGGCCCAGCCCGGGATGCGGCGAGGGTCACGCATGGCAGGCGCGGGGTCGGCGAGCGCGCGGGCCACAGCGGTGATGAGGTGCAGTGGCGTGGTCCCGGTGAACATGGCCCGCCAGATGGTCGGGTCCCGGACGACTGCCGTCTCGACGTGCCACAGGTCGCTGCCGGGAGTTCCAAGTCGCTCCACGCGCGTGATGCCGTCGGGGGCGGCGAGCCCGCCGAAGTGCCGGGGCGTTTCCCATCCCGCGTCCTGCAGCAGGGCAAGGGGGTCGGACGAACCGGTGGACCGCCCGGACGGGTCGGTCAGTGCGTCGGTGAAGGCGGCGATGATCTCGACGGGGGTGCGGCTCTGGAAGGTGACTGCCCAGGCGGGGTGATCCGCGGTACGCGCCTGCCGGATGCTCCACCAGTCCGGATCATCCGGATCGCCGGGAGCCAGTCGCAGTTGAGTGAGCTGGTCCGGGCTGGTGAGCAGGACGCGCGGTATCAGCGGGTCATGCCCGTAACTCCAGCCGGAGACCCGGTGCAGCGGCTCGGTGACCCAGCCGGGATCGCCGATCCCCGCGAGGTAGCGCGGGGCGATGAACGCCTGCTCGACGGTGTCGCCGGCTCCCGTCACCGCCGGACCCTGGACGGCGTGGCGGCGGCCCGGTGCACGGGCGCCGTCGCGGCCAGAGTCGGCACGGGTGTGCGGGAGTGCCGCTGCGCCAGCGCGTGGACGGCGAAGAGTGCCTGACCGTGGACGGCCCACTGGTCGAGGTAGGACCAGGCTTCTGCGTAGCTCTCGGCGAGCGGTTCGTCGTACGCCTTCGTACCGGGCTGTGCGCTCTCGGGGAGCGCGGCCTCTGCCGCGTGCCAGTCGTTGTGGACCGCGTAGAGGCCCTGCGTGGCATCCCGCAGTTCTCGGACCTGCCAGGCGTAGCGCTGGGTCCGGTCGGTGGGCGACAGATGATCGAGCTGTCGTTCGGCGACGTGCACGAGTTCGTCGGCGTGGTGGTAGACGCGGCCGAACGCGGACAGGGTGTCGGCGTCGCGTTTCTGCTGCCGCAGGCCGTACGCGTCCTCGTCGTAGGGCTGGAACGTCTGGGGGTCGGAGTGCCGCTCGGAGTAGTGGTCCCAGGCAGCGAGGATCTGCCGGCTGTGCCGCAGGTAATAGGCGAGCTGGCGCAGATAGAGCAGGTGCGCCGGGCTCGCGGGTTCGAGTGAAATGGTCAAGGAGCCTCTTGGGGCAGATAGGTGTGAGGGGCGGGGTGTGGAGCGGCAGGGACCGCTCCACACGGTCAGCGGCTCCGGGCCGGAGATCTGGCTGCCTCGGCGTCGGGCGCCGCGGCAGGCCGGGTGGTCGGCGCGGCACTGCGGCGAGCCTTGCGGGCGCTGGACCTGATGGCCTTCAGCCGTGCTTCGCGGGCAGCGGCCAGCTGTTCGCCCTGGGCGCCGCGTTCCACCTGCGTGACCAGGTGCGAGTGCGGGACGTCGTAGTGGCCACGCGAGACGGGCGCGGGGTCGACGAGGGCGGTGGCGAAGCCGACGAGCAGGTGGCGTGGGGTGCGGTCGTCGAAGTATCCGTGCCACAGCCGGTGGTGGCCGCCGAGCCCGGTGGGCAGCGCGACTTCGGCCTTCCAGCTGAAGTAGTCGCTGGTCAGCGTCGCTGACCGCTCCATGGTGGTGAGGCCGTCCGGATGGTGCGCGCGCTCATTGCCCCGCTCGTCGCGCTCGTAGGACCAGCCCGCTGATTGCAGCGTGGGCCAGATGTCCGGTTCGGTTGCGGGCTCCGGCTGCAGGAGCCCGTCGGTGAATCCGGCGATGATCTCGGCTGGCGTGTTGCCGCCGAACGACGCATGCCATCCTGCCCACGCAGTCGATGCGATCCGCCACCAAGAGCCGTACGTGTCCGGGGTGGGCTCCAGGACGAGCGTGTGCTGGTAGTCGGGGCTGGCCAGAACCACGTGGGGAAAGTCGGGGTCGCCGAAGTCTTTCCACCCGCCGGCTCGCAGCGCCTGGGTGACATGGCGCGGGTCGCCGGGGCCGGCGAGGTGGCGGGGCGTGGTGTCCCACCAGATCCGCGACCAGGGATCGTCGGCTGCGCTGGCGATATAGGGACGTGTCACGACGCCGACGGGCCGGCGGGCTCACCAGCGCGAGCGTGCAGACGCTGTACGTCCCAGTGCAGGACGTGCCAGTCGGTGGCGTCTTGGGCGGCTTCCCGGAGCCCGGCGACGATCAGGTGCATATTGTCGCTCTCCTCCTCCGCCTCCTGGGCGATGAGGCGTGCGGCGTTGCGCAGGATGTCGCCGAGCAGGATGGGGACGCCGGTGTCCTCGTCGAGGAGTTCGGCGAGCAGCGGCAGCACGTCGGCTACGGACGGATTGGTGTGCAGGTAGTTCTGGACCTGGGCCAGGGTGGCGGTCGCCTGCGCGACGTCGCCGGCGCTGGGCGCGGAGGGGTTGGGCATCAATGTCCTTGGGCGAGCGAGAGGTTGAGGTCGTTCGGGCCTGTCCCGGGTCAGCGGCGCCGCTTGTGGCGGGCCGGTCCGGGAGGCGGCGATGCTGGGTCGGGTGCGTCCGTGCGGGCGGGGCGAGCGGCTTCGAGACGCCGTAGATGCTGCAGGCGGTGCTGTTCGGGTGTGACGGAGCTGCGGCGGGAGTGGAGGAAGCCGAAGGCGTGCTGCGGTTCCTGCCCCTCCCAGCGCAGCAGCGGGGCGGGGTCGGTGAGCGCGTCGATGAACCCGGTGAGCGCCGCGGGCGGCGCGGCTTCGTCGATGGAGGCGTTCCAGATCCACCGGTGCTGCTTCTCAGAGAGGGGCACAGAGACCTGAACTGCCCAGCGGTGGATGGGTGTTTCGGCGAGCGAGGATTCGCGGGACAGGTAGGCGGTCTCGTCGGGGGACAGTGCGGTGCGCTGTCGTCCGGCCAGCTGCATGGTCCACCCGCGGCTGGCCGCCAGACGCCACAGCTCGGCTTCCTCCGGCTGGGGCCCTGTGCTGTGCAAAGCGTCGGTGAAGCCCGCGATGATTTCCACCGGGGTGTGGATGCCGAACTGGGCCGACCATGCGTAGCGGTCCTGGGCCGGGTGGACGCGCCAGGACGGCATGAACTCGTCCTGTGCGGGTTCGAGGGTGAGATGCCACTGGTGGTCGGGGCTTTCCAGCAGGACATGCGGATAGCCCGGGACCGAGTGGTTGCCCCAGCCGGACGCGAGCAGTTGCTCGGTCACGTGCCGGGGGTCGCCCCCGCCGGCCAGGTGGCGCGGCGACACCTCGTCCAGCCAGCGGACCGCGTTGACGCGGTGCAGGGTGGGCCCGTTGACGCGGGAGTTGAAGCGTTCGTGGCTCACCGCATCCGCCCCGACTTGGCGTACGGGCGGGCGCCGGGGCCTTGGGGGCGCGCCTTGTTGGTGGCGAAGGTGTTGCTGGCCCAGGTGGCGGCGCGGGCCGCGGTGATCCGAGCCTGCTGCCATGCACTGAGCTGCGAGGGAAGCACGGACACCGAGGTCGTGCGGATTCTCTGTGAGGGCGGGACGTGACCGAGGGGCCGCATTGCCGGCTGCGGGTCGGCGAGCGCGGTGCTGAACGCCTCCACCAGGTGCATGGGTGTGGTCGGCGTGAACGTCGCCTGCCAGACCGTGCCGTGCTCGTTGCGGGCGCCGGCCCACCAGTGCGCCTGTCTCGGAGTGTCCTGGTGGAAGCGGACGACGGCATCGCCGTCGGGGCTGCGGGCGGTGAAGTGCTGTCCTCGCTCGGTCTCCCAGCCCTGCGCTTCCAGCGGCGCCCACACGTTGGGGGCGTGGGCGGAGCGAGGGCGGGTCAGCGCGTCGGTGAGGCCGGCCACGATCTCGACGGGGACCTGCCGTCCGAGCGTGGCGTGCCATGCCTCCTGCGTCTTGGTCTGTTT
>NZ_JBEOVM010000030.1:0-73935 GCF_040295505.1 Streptomyces sp. NPDC002790
GTTGATTTTTGGCACGCTGTTGAGTTCTCAAGGAACGGACGCTTCCTTTGTACTCACCCTCGCGGGCTTTCCTCCGGGCGCTTCCCTTCGGTCTTGCTGTTGTTGCGTTTCCGACTCTATCAGACCGTTTCACCGGCCGATTTCCCTCGGTCCCGCTTCGCTTTCCGGCCTTTCGGCTTTCCGGCGAGTCCGACTCTATCAGATCCTTTCGGGCCTGATTTCCAGTCAGAGGGGCTTGTCTTCCCGGCTGTTGGGCCGTTCCGACGTTCCAAACTTTAGCGGATTCCCGGCCCCCGAGCTAATCGGGGGTTCGGAATTGAATTCGGGCATGCCGAACAGAATCCCGGTGGGGTGATCGTGCTGAGATTGGATGCCGCTTGAGCGGCGGATGGCTACCGAAGAACCGTTACGGCTCCGTGGCAACCCGAAGTACCTTACGGATCGGGGAAGGCCGTGTCAACCCTCCCCCGGTCCGGCTTCAGTCGAGGTCGTTGAGGCGGCCGCCGGCGTCCGGCTGGGCGTCTTCCACGCGACGTAGAAGACGGGTGAGGACCTCGCCGAGGGCGCTGCGCTCCGCCGGCGTGAGGTCCTGGAGGAGGTCCTCCTCGAAGACGGACGCGAGGCGCATCGCCTCCAGCCACTTCTCGCGGCCCTCCGAGGTCAGCTCCACGATGACGCGGACGCGGTTGTTCTCGTCGCGGTCGCGGGTGACCAGGCCCTCCTGGACCATGCGGTCGATGCGGTGGGTCATCGCGGCGGGGGTCAGGCCGAGGCGCTTGGCGATGTCGCCGGGGCCCATCCGGTAGGGGGCACCGGAGAGGACGAGGGCCTTGAGGACCTCCCAATCGGTGTTGCTGATCCCTATCTCCGCGGTCTGGCGTCCGTACGCCACGTTCATCCGACGGTTGAGCCTGCCGAGCGCCGAGACGATCTGCTCGACCTGGGGGTCGAGGGCCTGGAACTCGCGCTGGTACGCGGCGATCTGCTCTTCGAGCGTCGGCTCGGTCGCCCGTACGCCTGGGGTGTCCGCCATGCCGCGCAGTATGGCACGGCTGTCGTTGGCGTTGAAGTCCTTGGGTGTGTACTCTTTAGCTTCTAACTTTAGCTTCGAAGTCTTCAGGGGTAAGGCCCCGACCAGCGAAAGGCCAGGTGAAAGTGACCAGGGCGATGGGCGCCGCGATGCGCCGAATTCAGGTGGGCAGCGCGCTGAGCGCGTTCGGCATCGGCTTCACGGTTCCGTTCCTCTACGTGTACGTGGCGGAGGTCCGAGAGCTCGGGGCCGGTGCGGCGGGGATCGTGCTGGCCGCCTTCGCCATGGCCGCCCTGGTCGTCCTCCCCTTCACCGGCCGCGCCATCGACCGGCGCGGGCCGCTGCCCGTGCTCGTCGCGGCCTCGGTCGTGGCGTCCGTGGGAGCGGTCGGTCTCGGGTTCGCCACGTACGAGTCGGCTGCCATCGTGGCCGCCGCGGTGCTGGGGGCCGGGACCGCGGTGCTGCAGCCGGCGCTCGCGACGATGATCGTGTGGTGCTCGGCGCCGGAGACGCGCACCCGTTCGTTCGCGACACAGTTCTTCCTGCAGAACCTGGGCCTCGGCATCGGCGGGCTCATCGGCGGACAGATCGTGGACGAGTCCAGGCCGGACAGCTTCCTGCTGCTCTTCTCCATCGAGGCCGTGATGTTCCTGGTGCTCGCCGGGATCGTGCTGACCGTACGGATGCCGCATTCGCCGGCGCTCGGCGAGGCCGTGCCGAAGGGCGAGGGCCAGGGCGGCATGCGGGCGCTGCTCGGGCACCGGGCGATGATGCAGCTGTGCGTGCTCGGGTTCGTGCTGTTCTTCGCCTGCTACGGGCAGTTCGAGTCGGGGCTGAGTGCCTACGGTGTCGAGGCGGCCGGTATCTCGGCGTCCACGCTCGGGATCGCGCTCGCCGCCAACACGGCGATGATCGTGGTCGCCCAGTTCGCCGTCCTCAAGCTGGTCGAGCGCCGGAAGCGGTCGCGGGTGATTGCGGCCGTGGGGCTCATCTGGACTGTGGCGTGGCTGGCGGCCGGGTACGCGGGGATCGGCCACGGGAGCCAGGCGATGGCGACCGCCGCGTTCATCTCCACGTACGCGCTGTTCGGTCTCGGTGAGGCGATGCTGTCGCCGACCGTGGCGCCGCTCGTCGCCGATCTCGCTCCGGCCGGCATGGTCGGGTCGTACAACTCGGCCTTCGCGCTGGTGAAGCAGCTCGCGCTGGCGGTCGGGCCTGCCGTGGGCGGGCCGATGGGCGCCGCGCTGCACGGGCCGTACATCGTGACGTTCGTGCTGTTCTCGCTGGCCGTCACCGTGCTCGCGCTGCGGCTCGGCAAGCGGCTCACGCCGGTGCAGGACCAGCCGTCGCTGGCCGGCAGCCGTGTGGTGATGCAGAGCTCGCCTGAGCCCGCAGCCGCCACGTCCGGCTGAGACGTCACGCCGGAAGCGCTCCCCCGGCCTTGCCCGGTGGGAGCACGAACTCGCACCACACCGCCTTGCCGCCGCCCGGCGTGCGCCGCGAGCCCCAGTTCGAGGCGATCGTGGCGACGATCGCGATGCCACGCCCCGCCTCGTCCGCCGGTTCCGCGCGGCGGCGGCGCGGCAGGTGGTCGTCGCCGTCGGTCACCTCGATGATCAGGCGGCGGTCCGTGCGGCGCAGGCGCAGGCGCATGGGCGGGGTGCCGTGCTGGAGGGAGTTGGCGACGAGTTCGCTGGCCGCGAGGACGCCCACGTCGTGGAGTTCGTCGGCGAAGCGCCAGCTGGTGAGGACGCCGGACGCGAAGGCACGCGCGCGTGGAGCCGCCTCCACGCCGCCGAGCAGTTCGAGCGCCGCGTTGCGGAAGCGCTCGCCGTCGGTGCCCTTGCGGGCCGGGTGCTGAACGACCAGGACCGCGACGTCGTCGTCGTGATCGGCCGTGACACCGGCCGCGCGGATCAGGCGGTCGCAGACCACCTGGGGCGTGCCGGTCGCGCCCGCCAGGGCGTTCTCGAGCGCGGCCACCCCCTCGTCGATGTCCTCGTCGCGGCGCTCCACCAGGCCGTCGGTGTACATGACCGCCGTGGACCCGGAGCCGAGCGGCACCGAGCCCGAGGCGTGCAGCCAGCCGCCGGTGCCGAGCGGCGGCCCCGTGGGCTCGTCGCCGCGGTGGATCGTGCCGTTCTCGTCGCGTACGAGGATCGGCAGATGGCCCGCGGAGGCGTAGACGAGGCTGCCCTCGTTCGGGTCGTGGACGGCGTAGACGCAGGTGGCGATCTGGTGCGGGTCGATCTCCGTAGCGAGGCCGTCCAGTAGTTGGAGTACCTCGTGCGGGGGCAGGTCCAGGCGCGCGTAGGCGCGGACCGCCGTGCGGAGCTGGCCCATGACCGCGGCCGCCCGGACGCCGCGGCCCATGACGTCGCCGATCACCAGGGCCGTGCGGCCGCCGCCGAGGGTGATCACGTCGTACCAGTCGCCGCCGACCGCGGCCTCGGTGCCGCCGGGCTGGTACGTGGCCGCGATCCGCAGGTCGTCCGGCTCCTCCAACTCCTGTGGCAGGAGGGAGCGTTGGAGCGTGACCGCCGTCTCGCGCTGTTCGCTCTCGCTGGTGCGCAGGCGCTCCGCCGCCTCCGCGTGGTCCGTGACATCGGCCGCGAAGATCAGCACCCCGGGGCCCTCCGCGGTCTCCAGCGGGGTGCAGGTGACGGTGTACGAGCGACCGCCGGACGTCTTGCGGGACTTGACCGTGCGGGGCTTGCCGCTGCGCAGCACCTGGTCGAGGAACGGGAGCAGGCTGAGCTCGTCGAGCTCGGGCAGCGCCTCGTGGGCGGGCTCGCCCGCGGTGCGCTCGCCGAAGGCCGCTACGTAGGCGTCGTTGACGTACGCGATGCGGTGCTCGGGGCCGTGCACCAGGGCGACGAGGGCGGGGATGCGGTCGAGGACCTCGCGTACGGGCAGCTCGTCGACGCCGCCCTCCTCGCCGGGCGCCTCTTCGGACAGGTGCTCGGCGCGGGCAGCGGGGACCGCGCGGCGCTGCGTTCCGGGGAGCCGGGCGCTCCAGCGCGTGAAGTTCACAGGGGAAAAGCCTCGTGGGGTCGAGGGTGGGCGAGGGGCCCGCCCAGGGTCGTGGACCAGTCTGGCGGACCGTACTGACAAACGTCAGACGCCGGTCCGCGAGCGGGGGTTCCGCGCTCCGGTCAGCAGTGCTCCGTCGGGGGCGTCAACAGGACGCTCAGGGCGACCCCTTCGGGTTTTCCGGGGGCCCTTGTGGGGTGTCGCGGGAGGGTCCGCCAGATGGGTCCGTAGGAGGGACCGCTCCGGCCGCGAGTTCGAACTCGGCGCGGGGCTGTTCCAGCGAGCCCAGCGAGACGATCTCTCGCTTGAACAGACCGGAGAGCGTCCATTCGGTCAGAACGCGGGCCTTGCGGTTCACGGTGGGCACCCTGCTGAGGTGGTAGACGCGGTGCATGAACCAGGCAGGGTAGCCCTTCAGTTTGCGACCGTAGACGTGCGCGACGCCCTTGTGCAGTCCGAGTGAGGCCACCGAACCCGCGTACGCGTGCTCGTAGTCGGTGAGGGGTTCGCCGCGCACGGATGCCGCGATGTTGTCGCCGAGGGTGCGGGCCTGGCGCACCGCGTGCTGGGCGTTGGGCGCGCACTCCTTGCCGGGCTCGTCCGCGGTGATGTCCGGGACCGCCGCGGCGTCGCCCGCTCCCCACGCGTGCGGGGCGCCGTCGACGGCGAGCGTGGCGGTGCACTTGAGGCGGCCGCGTTCGTTCAGCGGCAGGTCCGTGGCGGCGAGCAGCGGACTCGGCTTGACGCCGGCCGTCCACACGACCGTACGTGTGGGAAAGCAGGAGCCGTCGCTGAGCACCGCTACGCGGTGCTCGCAGGATTCGAGCCGGGTCTCCAGGCGTACGTCGATGTTGCGGCCGCGCAGTTCGCGGATCGTGTACTGGCCCATTTCCGGGCCCACTTCGGGCAGGACCCGATCGCTCGCCTCCACGAGGATCCATTTCAGGTCCTCGGCCTTGACGTTGTGGTAGTACTTCGCCGCGTACCGGGCCATGTCCTCCAGCTCTCCGAGCGCCTCCACGCCCGCGTAGCCGCCTCCTACGAAGACGAAGGTGAGCGCCGCGTCACGGATCGCCGGGTCGCGCGTGGAGGACGCGATGTCGAGCTGTTCGATGACGTGGTTGCGCAGGCCGATGGCCTCCTCGACGGTCTTGAACCCGATGCCGAATTCGGCGAGCCCGGGGACCGGGAGCGTGCGGGAGACGGAGCCCGGCGCCAGGACCAGTTCGTCGTAGGTGAGGGTGGCCGCGCCCGTCCCCTCCTCGTCGCTGGCCAGCGTGGTGTACGTGGCCGTGCGCTTGGCGTGGTCGATGGAGTGCGCCTCGCCGACGATCACCTGGCACAGGTCGAGCGCGCGGCGCAGCGGGACGACGACATGGCGCGGCGAGATCGATCCGGCGGCCGCCTCCGGCAGGAAGGGCTGATAGGTCATGTACGGGTCGGGGGTGATCACGACGATCTCCACGGCACCGCTCTTGAGCTCCGGTCCGAGCTTCTTCTGGAGTCGCAGAGCCGTGTACATCCCGACGTAACCGCCGCCGACTACAACAATGCGCGTACACCTCGGGGGTACGGGGGTCGTCCCCCGGAAGATTGCAGTCCTCACCCTCCCATGACGCATCGGCCCCCTGCGTTTGTCCACAGCCTCGACCATTTGTATGACGACCAGAAGTACCCCTCCTGGCCCGGCTGTCGACCCGCGCGCGCGGGAGGTGCCCAGGTCAGCGTCCGAAGCGGGGCCCTGGGCCGGGGTGGAGAGCGGCAAGGCCGTCATGGCGAAATCCCGCACGTACTTCTTTCGAGGGGCACCCGGTGCGGAACCTGCCCCTTCTGAATTGCCCCCGGCTCAACTATGTTCGTCTCTTGTCGGGGTGTCTGGGGGGATACGCGGGCGATGGGGACGCGGTCCCGGAAATCGCTGTCTGTTCCTCCGGCTCCGACAGACAATGGCGGGGAGTGTCTCCGGGGGGAGACGTCATTACCGGGGGAACACATATGCACATTCAGGACTCTCATTGGACCTCGACCTCTACCGTCGCGCCCTCTGGCACGGTCGCGGGGGCCAACGGGCGGGGGGCGGGCGACAGTTCGCGCTCCACGCCGCTTCGTGTGGACGCACAGCGCAACCTTGAGCATGTGCTGCGCGCCGCCAGGGAGGTCTTCGGCGAGCTGGGGTACGGGGCGCCCATGGAGGACGTGGCGCGTCGCGCTCGCGTCGGGGTGGGCACGGTCTACCGGCGCTTTCCCAGCAAGGACGTACTGGTGCGGCGGATAGCCGAGGAGGAGACCGCGCGGCTGACCGACCAGGCGCGCACGGCGCTCGGCCAGGAGGAAGAGCCGTGGTCGGCGCTCTCGCGCTTCCTGCGGACCTCGGTCGCCTCGGGTGCGGGGCGGCTGCTGCCTCCGCAGGTACTGCGGGTGGGGGTAGCCGACTCCGAGGACGGCGTGCTCGACGAGCCGCGCGTTCCCGAGCAGCGTGCCGCGACACCGGAGCTGCGGCTCGTCGAGCGACAGCCGGCGGTCGGCGGCGAGAGCCTGCCATCGGACGACTCGGGGGCCGCGGCGCTCCTCGAGGTCGTGGGGCGGCTCGTGGACCGCGCCCGGGAGGCCGGTGAGCTGCGCGCCGATGTGACCGTGTCGGACGTACTGCTGGTCATCGCGACGGCGGCCCCGTCGCTTCCGGACGCCGTACAGCAGGAGGCGGCCTCCGCCCGGCTGCTCGACATCCTGCTCGAAGGGCTGCGGTCCCGGCCGGCGTGACCGGTCGGAACAACGGGCCGGATCCTCACCGAACCGAGGGAGTGACCGCGAGTCGACCACACCGTCACTCGCGGTCAACTCCCGTTGAACGGCACGGTGGTTGATGCTTCCCCGAACGGGTGATCCTTAGGGGTCGAGCACGCGAAATCTCCACGGATGAGTGGTTGCGGTGCAGCAGCTACTTCGGGGGCCCGTGCGTGTGACACTCTTTCCCGGTGATCGGGTCAGAGTGGGCGGTCGGGGGCATTCCGCAATGAGCGTTGACGGGCGGGACGAGCAGCGGCCCGAGGGCGGCGGGACGAGCGCCGAGAGCCCGCCCTCGCGGCAGGTACCGAGCCAGGGCGGTCCGGGGCGCACGCCCCCCGAGCAGCCGGACATCCAGACGGCGGACATCCAGACACCGGACATCAAGACATCCGTGCCGCCTCAGCGCGAGAGCGGCTCACCCGGCGTGGTCGACGGCGAGGCACCGTCCTCCGATGCCGACCTGATCGCCAGCATGCGCGCGGGCGACGACGGCGCCTACGAAGAGCTGTACCGCCGCCACTCCGCCGCCGTGCGCCGCTACGCCCGCACCTGCTGCCGCGACGGGCACACCGCCGACGACCTCACGGCCGAGGTCTTCGCCCGCACCCTGCAGGCGGTGCGCAGCGGCAGCGGTCCCGAGCACGCGATGCGCGCCTATCTGCTGACCACGGTGCGCCGCGTGGCCGCGGGCTGGACGAAGTCGGCCAAGCGCGAGCACCTCGTCGACGACTTCGCCGTGTTCGCCACGCAGGCCGCCCGCTCGTCCGAGGCCATGGACGACGACACGCTCGACCTGGGCGCCGACGTCCTCGCGATGCACGAGGCCGAGCAGTCGATGGCCATGCAGGCCTTCCGCTCGCTGCCCGAGCGCTGGCAGGCCGTGCTGTGGCACACGGAGGTCGAGGAGGAGTCGCCCAGCGAGGTCGCCACGCTCTTCGGGCTCGACGCCAATGGCACGCGCGTGCTCGCCAAGCGGGCCCGCGAGGGCCTGAAGGAGGCCTACCTCCAGGCCCATGTCTCGACCACGCTCACCCAGTCCGAGGAGTGCGCACGCTACGCGGACCGGCTCGGCGCCTACGCGCGCGGCAGCCTGCGCACGCGGGCGGAGCGGGGCCTGCGCAAGCACATGGAGGAGTGCGCCAAGTGCCGGCTCGCGGCCGGCCAGATCAAGGAAGTCGCCGGCGGCATCCCCGGTGTCGTACCGATCGCGGTCATCGGCTGGTTCGGCGCGGCCGGGTACGCGAAGGCCGCGGCGTTCATCGGCGGTGGCGCCGCGAGTGCGGCGGGCGCGGCCGGAGCGGGTGCGGCCGCGGCGACGGGCGGCTCCTCGAGCGGCGGCGCCGCCGGAGGCGCGGCGTCCGAGGGGCTCGGCGCCCCCGCGAAGGCGGGGATCGCGGCCGGTGTGGTGGCTGCCGGCACCGCCGTCGCGCTGGCCATGGCGCTCACCGGTGGAGACCCGAAGCCGAAACCGGAGGCCCACGAGCAGGCGCCGCCGCCCGCCTCGCAGCCGATCGAGCCGAAGAAGCCCAAGCCCGAACCGAAGAAGCCGACGCCGGAGCCGAAGCCCCCGGTGGCCAAGCCGACGCCGCCGAAGCCCTCCCCCAAGCCGACCCCGAAGCCCACGCCCAAGCCGACACCTCCGAAGCCGAAGCCGCCGGCTCCCGAGCCGACACCGACGCCGACGAAGCCGACACCGACGCCGACGCCTCCACCCGCCCCGGCCGTCTACCAGGTGAACAAGCTGCAGCACGACCTTGTCGGGGACGGCTCGAAGCCGGAGATCCGCCTCGGCGAGAGCAGCTGGGTGTGGCAGCGCTACGGCATGTCGATCGCCGACAAGCAGTACGCGAACGGGGTGTCGGTGCACTCCCGGTCATCCGTCACCATCGACCTCAACCGAAGCTGCACGGCGTACGACGCCCATGCCGGTGTCGACGACATGACGCTCGGTCTCGGCGCCGTCCGGTTCTCCGTCTACGTCGACGGGGCGCGGGCCTGGAGCTCGTCCGTGGTCAAGGGCCGTGACCCCGCTGTGCCGGTTCATGTGAACGTGGCCGGGGCGAAGTCGATCCGGCTCGTGACCGAACCGAACAGCCCGGCCGACTCGGTGGCGGTCGCCGACTGGGCGGAGTCCCGCTTCACCTGTAGCTGATCACCCGGCGTCAGCCACCCGTATCGGCGCCGGTGTCCAGCTCCGCGAGGAGCTGCTCGTGCGTGAGGGCGCCGCCCGCCGCACGCTCGGCCTCGTACCGTACGGCGCCCAGCTCGGCCCGCGCGCGGGACTCCACGGCCTCGTACTCCTCGCGCTCCGGCATCGCCCTCGGCAGACCGGCGCGCATCACGTCGGCTGCCGCGAAGAGGCGCACCGCACGTGCCATGTCGCCCACGCGCGCGTGCAGTGCGGCTCCGACGTCGACAAGGCCCGCGGTCACCAACTCGGCCGTCTGCCCCAGGACTTCGGCGCGCAGCAGGCGGACCACCTTCCGCAGGCCGGCGCCGGGCCCCGACTCCGCCGCCGTGACGCGCGCGTCGACCACACCGAGGGCCGCGACGAACTGCGGCGGCGGGGTGCCGCCCTCGGCCACCGCGCACGAGGCGTCGAAGTGCTCACGCGCGCCGGCCACGTCACCGTCTGCCAGAGCGAGATACGCCCGCAGCAGCCGGGCGAAGGCGGCGGTGTCCACCACCCCGTACCGCTCCGCCTCGTCGGTCGCCATGTCGAGCGTCTTCTGCGCGGTGGCCCGGTCGCCCGCGCGGAAGGAGATCTCCGCGAGGCGCGCCATGAGGAACGGCGACTCGGCGTGCGCCCCCACTTCGTAGGCGAGCATCAGCGCCTCCTCGTACTCGCCCCTAGCCTCCTCGAACCGGCCGCGCCCCATGGCGGCCTCGCCCGCCGCGCTGCACACCTGGGCCCGCATCCAGCGGTCGCCCACCCGGCGGCTCAGACCCCGCAGTTCGGCGAGGTCGTCGTCGACGCCGCTCATGTTGCCCGGCATGTCGACGGCCATGTGCGCGCGGAACATCAGGGTGACGCCGAGCTCCCAGTCGCCCCCGAAACGGCGGCAGTTGGCGACCGCGGCGTCCAGGTCGGTGCGCACGTCGCGGCCGTCGAGCAGGAACAGCGTGAACGGCCAGATGATGCCGGGGAAGCGGGCGCCTTCCGGGTTGGGCGGCGCGAAGACGGCCTGCACGCGCAGCGCGTATGCACGCTGCTCCCCATCGGCGACCGCGCTCTGCGGGTAGATCTCGGAGAGCAGGAACAGGGAGAGCAGCCGCAGGTTCATCTGCGGCCAGTACATCGGGTCCTCGGTGTCTTCCGGTAGCTCGCCGTCCGGCAGCATCTTCATGATGCGCTCGACCCAGTTCGAGCCCTCGTGGCGGTAGTTGCGCAGCCACCAGAACCAACCCATGTGCAGGGCAAGGGCGATCGCCGACTCCAGGTCGACGGGCCCCGGCCCGGACGTGACGCGGGTCAGCGCCGCGCGGATGTTGTCCAGCTCCGCCTCCAGGCGCTGGATCCACGGGAGTTGCTCGGCGGTTCGCAGCTTGGGGTCGGCCGCCTCGACCAGCGCGCGCAGGTGGGCGATGTGCCGCCGCTCGGCCCCTGCCAGGAGCTCGGGGGCCTGCGCGGCACGCTCCGTCGCGTACTCGTGGATGGTCTCCAGCATCCGGTAGCGCATGCCCGCGCCGCGCTGCTCCTGGTGGGGTGCGGCGACGAGCAGGGACTTGTCCAGGAGGGAGCCGATGACGTCGGCGACCTCGTCCGTGGAACACACGGCCTCCGCCGCCTCCATGTCCCAGCCGCCGGCGAAGACCGAGAGCTCGCACAGGGTGCTGCGCTCCCCCTTGTCGAGCAGGTCCCACGACCAGTCGACGACCGCGCGGAGGGTCTGCTGGCGGGGCAGCACGGTGCGGCTGCCGCCGGTCAGCAGGCGGAAGCGGTCGTCGAGCCGGTCCGCGATCTGGCGGGGCGTGAGCAGTCTGAGGCGGGCAGCGGCCAGCTCGATGGCCAGCGGCAGCCCGTCGAGGCGGCGGCAGATCTCGGCGACGGCGGCCTGATCCTGGCTGGGGTCGAAGCCGGGGCGGACCGCGGCGGCCCGTTCGGCGAACAGGCGGTGGGCGGGGTCCGGGGGCAGCGGCTCGACGGGGCGCACGGACTCCCCCGGAACGCCGAGGGGTTCGCGGCTGGTGGCGAGGATCGTGAGGCCGGGGCAGCGCGTGAGGAGGGTCTCGGCGAGCTGGGCCGCTGCGCCGATGACATGTTCGCAGTTGTCAAGGATCAGGAGCAGGCTGCGGTGGGCGCAGTGCTCTACGAGGAGGCTGGTCGGATCGGTCTGCGGGCCCGACAACTCGTTCGTCATCAGGACCGTCTCACGCAGGTCCAGTGCGCTGACCACCGCGCCCGGCACCGCCAGCGGATCGTCGAGCGGCGCCAGCTCGACCAGCCAGGCCTGGGACAGCGGTGCCGCTGCCTCCTCCGCCAGCCGGGTCTTGCCGGAACCGCCCGGCCCCGTGAGGGTGACCAGACGTGCTCCTCGCAATTGGGAACGGATGGCGGCGAGTTCAGGTTCCCGCCCAACGAACGAATTCAGCCGCGGCCGAAGATTCCCGGTTCGAGCCGGGGGCCGCTCAAGCCCCTGCGGCACGTCAAGCCCTCGCTTTTCAAGCCCCGCCTGTGGACGAGAGCCAGCGGGGTCCGGGGCAGAGCCCCGAGGCCGCAACCCCGGGTGGGCGGCAGAATCGGCAGGCGCCAGCAACTCAGCATGCAGCGCGGCCAGTTCGGGCCCGGGATCCGCCCCCAACCCTTCCGCCAACACACCCCTCGCATCCTCAAACGCGGCCAACGCATCCGCCCTCCGACCGGAGTCCCGCAGCGCCCGAATCAGAAGGCCCCGCAGCGGCTCGTCGTACGGATGCGCGGCGGTGAGCTCCCGCAGCTCCGGTACGAGGTCGAGGGCGCGCCCCAGGCGCAGGTCCGCCTCCACGCGCGCGCGGACGGCGTCCTGGCGGCGGGCCTCGTAGCGGGTGGCAGCCGTGTGGTCGGGGAGGTCGACGAGGGCCGGGCCGCGCCATAGGGCGAGCGCGTCCCGCAGCACCCGGGCGGCGGCCTCCGGGGCGTCCGCCGCAAGGGCCGCGACGCCCTCGCGGGCCAGGCCTTCGAAGACGTACAGGTCGATGTTCCCGCGGCCCGCGGCGAGGCGGTAGCCGCCGGCCTCGGAGGTGACCGCCTCCTTGCCGAGTGCGCGGCGGAGCCTGCCGACCAGCGCCTGCAGGGCGGCCGGGGCGTCGGCGGGCGGGTCTCCGGCCCAGACGTCGTCGATGAGCGCTTCGGTGGGGGCGGTGTTCGGGGCGTGCAGGGCCAGGGCCGTGAGCAGGGCGCGCAGCCGCGGGCCGCCCACGGGCACGGGTGTGCCCTCGTCGTCGTATGCCTGTGTGGTGCCCAGGATTTTGTACTGCACTGAGGCATTGTCGCCGCTCGGCGGCGGGACGGCCCAGTTTTTGCCCGGGGCGGGGTTACCGCGGCCCCGCTCCCAGTGCGCGCTCGGGGACGACGCTCCCCGTCGGCACCGCACGCGCGCGTGCCGGGGTGCCGGTCCAGCAGGTGCCGCGGCGGGAGAGGAGGCGGCGCAGCCACAGTTCGAGGGCGACCAGGTCGGCCAGGCCGTCGAGCGGCAGCGGTTCGCCGTCGGCCGCGGCGCGCAGGGCCTTGCGGACCACGCGGGCCTCGATCAGACCCGTCTGTGCGAGCAGTGGCGTGTCGAAGAGGCCGATCAGCTGCTCCGCCGCGAGGCGGAGCCCGGCGCGGGTCGCGGCGGACGACGAGGCGTGGGAGGGGGCGCCCCAGCCGGGTGGCAGTTCGCTGACGCCCGCGCCTTCGAGGACCCGGCGCAGGATGTCGGCGCGGGCCCCCGGCTGGACGCGCAGCGCCTCGGGCAGGGCGCGGCAGGCGCGGACGACCTGGTTGTCGAGGAAGGGGGCGTGCAGGCGCTGGAAGCGGACCTCTGCGGCCTGTTCGAGGATGCGCAGGTCCGCGGCGTGCCGGGCGAGGACCGCGCGGGCGCGGAACTCTCCGGGGCGCTGGCCGGGACCCGGCCCCGGACGGGTCTTGCCGTCGTGGAGGCGAACCGATACTTCAGCGAGTGCCTCTCCGGTCAGCCAGCGCGCGGCGGGCCCCGGTCTGGCCCAGGCGAGGGCGGCGAGCGAGGCGCCGACGGCACCGCCCGGTTCCTCGAAACTGCGCTGGAGGAGTCGGCTGGAGAGCCCTTCGAGGCCCGCCTTGTAGGGCGTACGGGCGAGTTTTCTTGCCGCTCCGTAGACGCGCGCCGGCACCGTGAGGGAGCCGTCAGCCTTGGTGAGCGCCGCCATGGGGCGCATCATGTGGCGCCGCTGCCGGTCCATCAGCAGGTCGGCCAGGCGCGCCGGGTGGGCGTCCAGGACCTGGCGGGCCCCGTAGCCGGTGAAGTGGTCGGCGCTGCCGGAGACGAGGCGTGCACGGTGGCGTGCGGCCGTGACGAGGGACGGGCTCGGCTCGTCGGTGAGCGGTCCATCCAACTCGGCGTACGGGAGCGCCTCTTCGCCTGCCGCCACCACTACGTGGTGGAGGCGTGGGTTCGCGGCGAGCGCCCCGGCTCTCTCGAGCTCCGCCTCGTGCTGGTCCGCCCGCGACGAGCGGTCGTTGAAGGTGACCGCCAGGAGCCGCTCGCCCGCGCCCGTGCCGTGCCCGAGGACCGTGCCGGGCATGCCGGGCAGGCCCGCCGCGAGGAGGGCGAGGGTGCCGGACGCAGGACCACCGGAGACGTCGGCGCCGATGCCGGGCACGGGCATGCCGCGGGCGGCCCGGCGCTCGGCGGGGCCCATGCCGGGCACGGGCCCGGGGTCCAGGTCCGTGCCGGGCACGTGCCGGGGCGCCGCGAGGCGGGTCCGCACGGCCTCCACGAGGGCGTCCCTGACGTCGTCCACGGCGCTCTCCGGGTCGACGGCGCCCGCGCCCACCGCGAGGGACGCCACGGGCTCGTAGCCGGCGATCTCGCGGGCCCCGGCGCGCAGGATCAGCGCGTGGCCCGGCGGGATGCGGTGCACGCCCTGGTAGGGCGTCGAGTCGTGCAGCGCCTCCGGGACATCGGGCGCCGCGAGGAGCGCGGCCAAGTGCCCTACGTCCAGGTCGGCTTCGATGAGGTCGGCGAGCGGGAGCGCGGCCGTCGCGTACGCGGTGCCGCCCGCCCAGGGGGTGTGGAACACCGGGCGCGCGCCCGCGAGGTCGCCCACCACCGTGATGCGGCGGCCGACCTGGACCACGGCCGTGTAGCTGCCGGGCCAGGCCGTGAGGTGGCGCAGGGCGCCGCCGCGCGCCGCGAACAGGCCCACCCTCAGCTGCTCGTCGGAGGCGCCGCACACGCCGAGGACCGCGACCCGCGTCCGGTCGTCGGCCTTCACGATGCGTACTTCGTCGGGGCGCCAGTCACCGACCGCCCACAGCGGATCCGGGTCGCCCCACAGGAGTTGGGAGCCCACCGGGTGTACGGTTTCGCCCTCCGCTCCCGTGGCACCCGCGGAACCGAGGGCAACGGGCCCGGAGGTGGCACTGCTCCACCCCACCAACCAGCGCATCGTCGCCTCCACAGGCTGTGGACAACACAGGGGAACCCATGCTGCCACGAAGGCGGCCCCAAGGAGGGGACACGGCGAAGGGAAGGACCGAGCGGGAACAGGCGTACGCTCCCCCTAATGCGCCCCTTTTGAGCCGTGGTTGAACCGTGGTACTACCCGGGCGAGTTCGGATTCCAGGGGCGAGATTCGGCCAAATCGGCTGTTGGTGGCCGGAGCTGAACACCCCGCTTCGGCCACAGCGCGCAACGCACGGTCCGGGAGGCGGAGTTCGCCTCCCGGACCGGTCCGCCGCCCGCGGGGATGTAGGCGGCGGTGTCCCCCAGCCCACCGGATCCAGTACAGCGGGCCGACCCACGCAGGTCCCATGCAACCGCCGCCCTGCCGTCCGGGTAAGAGCGCACGCACAGGCGCACGGCACCATGCCCGGAGCACACGGTCACACGGCGTGGCCTGCGCCGTACTTCCGTACGGACAACAATCCCGCCATCCGGAATGCCGACCCTTAACGCTTGGGATGCGGCGAACTACGCTGTGTGTACGAATGCCGCGTGGTTATGCCAGGCCGAAACAGACGGTGTGGTGCCGGGCGCGGCAGCCGTCTGTGTCGAGGGGTGGCTCATGTCCAGGGAGCAACGCGGGCCGAACGAAAAGCTCGGCGCCGTCCTCGCCCTCGCGGGAATCAGCAACGCAGGCCTCGCCCGCCGTGTCAACGACCTTGGTTCGCAACGGGGGTTGACGCTCCGCTACGACAAGACGTCGGTGGCGCGCTGGGTGTCGAAGGGCATGGTGCCGCAGGGCGCCGCCCCGCACCTCATCGCCGCCGCGATAGGGCAGAAGCTCGGCCGGCCCGTGCCGCTGCACGAGATCGGCCTGGCCGACGCGGATCCCGCGCCCGAGGTGGGCCTGGCCTTCCCGCGTGACGTACGGGCGGCGGTGAAGTCCGTGACGGAGCTGTACCGCCTCGACCTCGCCGGGCGGCGGGCGGGCGGCGGGATCTGGCAGTCGCTCGCCGGCTCGTTCGCCGTGAGCGCGTACGCGACGCCCGCGTCCCGCTGGCTGATAACCCCGGCCGACTCCTCCGTGGCGCGAGAAGCGCACCACGTAGAGGAGGGTTCGCCGCAGAAGGTCGGCCACAGCGACGTACAGAAGCTGCGCGAGGCCGCCGAGGACGCGCGGCGCTGGGACTCCAAGTACGGGGGCGGTGACTGGCGTTCGTCGATGGTGCCGGAGTGCCTGCGGGTGGAGGCGGCGCCGCTGCTGCTCGCCTCGTACTCGGACGAAGTGGGGCGCTCGCTGTTCGGGGCGGCGGCCGAACTGACGCGCCTGGCCGGGTGGATGGCGTTCGACACCGGGCAGCAGGAGGCCGCGCAGCGCTACTACATCCAGGCGCTCCGGCTCGCGCGTGCCGCCGCGGACGTGCCGCTGGGCGGGTACGTACTCGCCTCCATGTCGCTACAGGCGACCTACCGGGGGTTCGGCGACGAGGGCGTCGACCTGGCGCAGGCCGCCATCGAGCGCAACCGCGGCCTTGCGACGGCCCGGACCATGAGCTTCTTCCGGCTCATCGAGGCACGCGCGCACGCGCGCACCGGCGACGGGCACGCGGCCGGGGCCGCGCTGCGGGCCGCCGAAGGGTGGCTGGAGCGGGCCCGTGACGGCGACACAGACCCTTCGTGGCTCGGCTTCTACTCGTACGACCGGTTCGCCGCGGACGCGGCGGAGTGCTACCGCGATCTGAAGGCGCCCCGTCAGGTGCGGCGCTTCACCGAGCAGGCGCTGTCGAAGCCCACGGAGGAGTTCGTGCGCTCGCACGGCTTACGTCTCGTGGTGTCGGCGGTGGCCGAGCTGGAGTCGGGGAACCTGGACGCCGCGTGCGAGCAGGGGACCCGGGCGCTCGAGGTCGCCGGACGGATCTCGTCCGCGCGCACCACGGAGTACGTGAAGGACCTCCTGCACCGCCTGGAACCGTACGGCGACGAGCCACGCGTGGTGGAGCTCCGCGAGCGGGCCCGCCCGCTGCTGATGGCTCCGGCGTAGCTGATTCAAGCCCCGCCGTTCGAACGAGAGCCAGCGGGGTCCGGGGCAGAGCCCCGTGACGTAGGAGGACAACGACCGCAACGTGAATCCCGGCCGTGCGGCGCCGATTGTCAGTGGGGTCGGGCAAGATGCTGAGTGTGTCGGGAGTGGAGGTGAGGCCCGTGGGGGCGGCTGCGTATGACGGGGACGTACTGGTGGTCGGCGGGGGAATCGTCGGCCTCTCCACCGCGTATGCCGTGTCGCGGGCGGCGCCGGGTACCCGGGTCGTCGTCCTCGAGAAGGAAGAAGGCCCGGCCCGGCACCAGACGGGGCGGAACAGCGGGGTCATACACAGCGGGATCTACTACCGGCCCGGCTCGCTCAAGGCCCGTTTCGCGGTGCGCGGCGCCGCCGAGATGGTCAAGTTCTGCGCGGAGTACGGGATCCCGCACGAGGTAACCGGGAAGCTGATCGTCGCCACGGAGCGCGAGGAACTGCCCCGCCTGCACGCCCTCGTACAGCGCGGCCGGGAGAACGGGATTCCGGTGCGCGAGCTCGGCGCCTCGCAGATCCAGGAGTACGAGCCGGAGGTCCGCGGCCTCGCCGCGATCCACGTGGGGACGACGGGGATCGTCGACTACAGCGCGGTCGCCGAGCGGTTCGCCGAGGCGTCCGGGGCCGAGATCCGGTACGGGGCGGACGTCGTGCAGGTCGACCGGCGCGCGGACCGGGGCATCGCCGTGCGGACGCGAGCGGGGGACGTGGTGCGCGGGCGGGTGCTCGTCAACTGCGCGGGGCTGCGGTGCGACGAGGTGGCGCGGTTGACCGGGGACGACCCGGAGATGCGCATCGTGCCGTTCCGCGGCGAGTACTTCGAGCTCGGCCGTCCCGACCTGGTGCGCGGGCTCGTCTACCCCGTGCCGGATCCGGCGTTCCCGTTCCTCGGGGTCCACCTGACGCGGGGGATCGACGGCGGCGTGCACGTGGGGCCCAACGCGGTGCCGGCGCTCGCGCGTGAGGGCTACGGGTGGGGGGTCGTGCGGCCCCGCGAGGTGGGCGGGACGTTGGCCTGGCCGGGGTCGTGGCGGATGGCGCGCAGTCACTGGCGTTACGGGGCCGGGGAGATCCACCGGTCGTTGTCGAAGTCGGCGTTCACCAAGGCGGTGCGGAGGCTTGTGCCCGGGGTCGTCGCGGAGGACATGGTGCCGGTGGCGGCGGGGGTGCGGGCGCAGGCGGTGTTGCGGGACGGGACGCTTGTGGATGACTTTTTGATACGTGAAGGTGTGCGGGCGGTTCATGTGTTGAATGCGCCTTCGCCTGCGGCGACGGCGGCTTTGCCGATTGGGCGGGAGATCGCGGGGCGGGTCCTCGCGTTGCTGTGAGGCAGCGCCGGGGTTGCGGTCGCGGGGCTCTGCCCCGGACCCCGCTGCTCAATCGCCGCAGGGGCTTGATCGCCTCAATCGCCGCAGGGGCTTAAAAGACGCGCCTCAAGCGCCGGCGGGGCTTGAATGGCCGCAGGGGCTTGAAAGTGAAAGACCGACCCACGTCCGGGTGCCCGTAAAATCGTCGCACTGTGTCTGAGTCGTCTGAAACTTCCGTGTCCGCCGCCCGCCCCAATGAGCCCCGGTTTCCCGAGGGGCCGCGGCCCGACCCTGCCGAGTCGCACCACGAGCACCGCATCCGGAGCTTCCAGCCACGCCGTGGCCGGGTCACCGACGCGCAGGCGGACGCCCTGCAGCGGCTGTGGCCCAGGTGGGGCCTGGACATCGACGGGCGGCGCACGCTCGACCTCGCGGAGATGTTCCCCGGTGTCGAGCGCGTCGTCCTGGAGATCGGCTTCGGCATGGGCGAGGCCACGGCGCAGATGGCGCAGGACGATCCGACGACCGGCATCCTCGCGGTCGACGTGCACACGCCCGGCCAGGGCAATCTGCTGAACCTGGCGGCCCGCGCGGGAGTCGACAACGTACGGGTGGCGAACGGTGACGCGATCGTGCTGCTGCGCGACATGCTCCCGGACGACAGTCTCGACGGGTTGCGCGTCTACTTCCCCGACCCCTGGCCCAAGAAGCGCCACAACAAGCGGCGGCTGATCCAGGCCGAGTTCCTCTCGCTGGTGGCCGGCCCGCTCAAGCCCGGCGCGATCGTGCACTGCGCCACCGACTGGGAGGACTACGCCGAGCAGATGCTCGAGGTGCTGACCGCCCATCCCGACTACGAGAACACGGTTGAGGGCGGCGGGTACGCGCCTCGGCCCGAGTTCCGTCCGCTCACCCGCTTCGAGGGCAAGGGCCTCGACAAGAGCCACGTGGTGCACGACCTGCTGTTCCGCCGAGGCCTCCGGCCCTGAGCGGGAACCGGCGTTGCGGCCGCGGGGCTCCGCCCCGGACCACGCTGCTCAAACGCCGCAGGGGCTTGAATCTCGAAGTGCTCGATACGCCCCGTCGCGGCGCGGCGTATCCCTCGTTAGGGTCAATTGGTGGCCTCGTATCCCGTCTATCCGCATCCGCAGGACCACGTCCTCGGCGCACACCCGAGCGGCGCGGTTCCGCATCGGCGCTGGTGGGAGCGGAAGGGCGTGCGGGCCACCGCGCTTGCGACGCTGCTCGCGGTCTCCGGGGCCGTGATCCTCGCCCTGGTCCGCGAGCAGACCGGCACCGAGGGGTTCCTGGTGGGGCTCGGGCTCGCCGTGCTACCCGTCCCCCTCCTCATATCCGCGTTCCGCTGGCTGGACCGCGTACAGCCGGGACCCTGGCGGAACCTGATCTTCTCCTTCGCCTGGGGCGCCTGCGCGGCGGCGCTGATAGCGATCGTCGCCAACAGCTTCGCGACCCGCTGGATCGAGACCGCGACCGCCGACCCGTCGAGCGCCGACACCCTCGGTGCCACCGTCATCGCCCCGGTCGTCGAGGAGTCCGCGAAGGCGGCGGCCGTGCTGCTCGTCTTCCTGTTCCGCAGACGGGACTTCACCGGAATCGTCGACGGCGTCGTCATCGCCGGGGTCACCGCCACCGGCTTCGCGTTCACCGAGAACATCCTCTATCTCGGCAACGCCTTCGGCACCGACCAGCTCGCCGGCACAGGTCCTGGCCTGACCTCGGTCACCGCCGCCACCTTTTTCGTGCGCGTCGTGATGTCCCCGTTCGCGCACCCGCTGTTCACGGTCCTCACCGGCATCGGCTTCGGCATCGCCGCCGCCATGGCGCCGGGCCGCGGCCGACTGCGCCGGATGCTGCTCCCGCTCGCGGGACTGCTCGCCGCGATGGGCATGCACGCGTTCTGGAACGGCTCGTCCTCGTTCGGCGAGTACGGCTTCTTCGCGGTGTACGCCGCGTTCATGGTGCCGGTGTTCGGCGTGCTCACCTGGCTCGCGGTGTACGTACGCCAGCGTGAGCTGCGCACCATCCGCCAGGAGTTGCCCGCCTACGTCGCCGCGGGTTGGCTCGCCCCGCCGGACCCGCTCGCGCTCGGCTCGCTCAAGGCGCGGCGCCTGGCCCGCGAGTTCGCCACGCACTACGGCGGCCGGCCGGCCGCGACGGCCGTCGCCGAGTACGAGGACCTCGCGACATCCCTCGCGCTGCTTCGCCACCGCGGCCGCAGAGGCAGGGCCGGCGCGGACTACGTCGTACGGGAACGGGAGCTGTTGGAGGCACTGTGGGCGCGGCGCCACTCCGCGCGCCCGGCGCTCGCGTACGGCTCCCAGATCGCGACGCCGATGTGGCTGCCCCCGGCGTACGCGGGCCCCCCGGCGCAGCACCCCGCCTACACCACATATACCGCGTACACCTACGACAACCCGTACCGCTACTGAGACGCCGCCGTGAGCCGGTCGAGCTCCGCCTGTGTCAGCTCCACGTCCGCCACCGCGAGCAGCCCCGGAAGCTGCTCGACCTTCCGCGCGGACGCGATCGGCGCCGTCACCGTGGGCTGCGCGGCGAGCCAGGCGAGGGCGACCGTGGCGATCTCGGCGTCGTGCGCCTGCGCGACCTCGTCGAGGGCGGCGAGCACCTTCTGCCCGCGCTCGGTCTCCAGGTGCTTGCCCGCACCGGCGGCCCGCGCGCTGTCGACCTTGACGCCCGCCCGGTACTTGCCGGTCAGGAAGCCGGCCGCGAGTGCGTAGTACGGCACGGCCCCGAGGCCCGCGCGCGCGGCGACGTCCTGCAGCTCACCCTCGTACGTGTCGCGCGAGACTAGGTTGTAGTGCGGCTGGAGCGCGACGTAACGGGCGAGGCCCTCGCGGTCGGAGAGGTCGAGGGAGTCCTGGAGGCGCTGCGCGGAGATGTTCGACGCGGCGATGTGGCGTACCTTGCCCGCCTTCACCAGTTCGTCAAGGGCGCCGATGATCTCCTCGACCGGCACCTCGGGGTCGTCGTAGTGCGTGTAGTACAGGTCGATGTGGTCGGTGCCGAGGCGCTTCAGGGAGGCGTCGGCCGCGGCCTTGATGTTGGCCGCGGACAGGCCCTGGAACTCCGGGTGGTGGCCGCCCTTGGTGGCGATGACGACGTCGTCGCGGCGGCCGCGCGAGGCCAGCCACTTGCCGATGACGGTCTCCGACTCACCGCCCCGGTTGCCGTCCACCCACGCCGAGTACACATCGGCGGTGTCGATGAAGTTGCCGCCCGCGGCGACGTACGCGTCGAGCACCTCGAAGGACGTGGCCTCGTCGGCGGTCCAGCCGAACACGTTGCCACCCAGGGACAGCGGGAAGACCTCGAGGTCGGAGGTGCCGAGCTTGCGCAGAGAAGGAGAGGAAGTCATGCCCCGACTCAACACCCGTACGGAATACGGTATTCCGCGACCGCGCCGAAAATCGCCTCAAGAGACCCAGGAATGGGCAAACCGGCAGCCCTGACGTCGGGGGGTGAGCGCCAGGACCGCCGGAGTTCACGTGTTCAGGGCGTGAGGCCCTTTTCGCGCAGCCACGACGCCGGGTCGACGCCGGTGGACTGCCCGCCGGGGTGGACCTCCAGGTGGAGGTGCGGCCCGGTGACATTGCCCGTGGCGCCCACGCGGCCGATGACATCGCCGGTGCTGACCTTCTGGCCCGCGCTGACATTGAGCGAGGACTGGTGGCAGAACCACAGCTCGGTGCCGTCGTCGAGGGTGAGCACCGTGCGGTATCCGTACGCGCCCGCCCAGCCGGCCTCCGTGACCGTGCCGGAGTGGATGGCGCGGATCGGCGTACCGGTGGAGGCGGCGAAGTCGAGGCCCGTGTGGTACCCGGAGGACCACATGGAGCCGGGCTGGCCGAAGGTGCCGGAGAGCGTGTACGAGGCGACCGGGAGCTTGAAGCTCTTGGCCAGCTTGGCGAGGCGCTCGGCCTCGGCCTTGCGGCGGGCCTCCGCCTCGGCCTTCTTCTTCTCGGCGAGCTCCTTGGCCTTGGCCGCGTCCTGCTTGGCCGCGGCCTCGACGGCCGCCTGCTTCGCGGCGGCCTCCTCCGCGGCCTGCTTCGCGGTGGCGTCGGCCGCGTCCTGCTGCGTCTCGGCCTGCTGCATGATGCGGGCCCGCAGCGCCTCGCCCGCGCCGGTCTGCCCGTCGGCGGCCTCGGCCTGGGTGATACCGGCGCCGCTCAGCGGGGAGGCCGTGGCGCCGGAGTCGGAATCGGAGTCCGAGCCGTCGGACATCAACGAGCCCACGCCCGGCAGCGACTTGGCCGCGGGCAGCGAGTCCTTGACCGCCGACAGGTCGGGCATGGATATGTGGACCGCGGGCTTGCCGCCCTGTGCGGTGGCGATGCCGCCCGCACCGACGGCGGCGACCACGCCGACGCCGAGAACAGTGGAGCTACGAGCGAATCCACCACGGCGGCGGGCTGTGCGATGCCTGCCGCGGACGGGGGAGACGGACTCCTCGGTGGGATTCCACTCCTCCCAGGTCTCCTGCTCGACGCCGAAGTCGTCTTCGGGTCCGTAGAAGAAGTCTGGGGCAGGCCGGTTCGACGCCACGGGGGCGCTCTCCTTTCCTTCCTTCTCGCCTACCGGGTTAGCTGACGGGTTCGGAGCAGGAAGGTCTCCTACCGACATCGCGAGCTTCAACGATGTCCGATTCACCCCAAGTTGATGGTTCCCCGGTTCCCTTGCGGGATTAAGCGTGTGCGCACGGAGCTGTCTCTTGTGACGGCTGGGACGACCGCGCTGCGTTATCGAACGTTAATAGACAGCAGACAATAATTCCAAGCGCTTCCCACTGATCGTTCACGACTCTGGCCAGGACTTATCGGGACACGAGCGGGCGGATCGGGGCGAGTTGGCAGAGCCTCGCAAACGTCCGCGCAAGTGATGGTGCGTCAATTGTTATGCGGAGCGGCGCCGTTCGACTACGGTCGGCTACCACAGGTAACAACGATCAAGAAACTCGGGCCCGCCCAACAGCCCCGCCCCTCAGCCCCGCCGCACGGCGAGCAGCGCCATGTCGTCCTTCGTCCCGCCGCCGGTATGCGCGCGCACCTCCACGGCGAGGGCCGCGAGGAGTTCATCGGGTCCGGGGAAGACGCGTCCGGAGAGCCGGGCCGCCGGATCGTAGAAGCGGCCGCTCGGGTCGCGCGCCTCGGAGAGCCCGTCGGTGTAGAGCAACAGCGTGGCCGCGGACGGGAACGCCGCCTCGACGGCCCGGTCGGGCCAGCTGCCGAGTTCGCTCATGCCGAGCGGCAGCGCCGCCTGGCACGGGTCGAGTGCGCGTACGGTGCCGTCGCCGAGCAGCAGCAGCGGGCTGGGGTGACCGCGGTTGAGGACGCGGACGAGTTCGACGCCGTGCGGGATCTCGACGAGCACGGCCGTGGTGAAGCCCTCGAAGTCGTCGATGCCGCTGCGCCGGGTGCCCTCGCGGGCCAGCGCCCGCTCCAGGCGCTGGGCGACGGCCTCCAGGGAGCCCTCCTGCTCGGCGGCCTCCCGGAACGCGCCGATGACGACGGCGACCGCGGCGACCGCGCCCATGCCCTTGCCGCGTACGTCGCCGACGATGATCCGGATGCCGTGCGGAGTGTCCTGGACCGCGTACAGGTCACCGCCGATGAACGCGCCGGCCTGCGCCGCCTCGTAGCGCGCCGCGATCACGAAGCCGCCGAGCCGCTGGGGCGGCCGGGGCAGCACCGCGAGCTGCGCGGCCTGGGCGATCTCGCGGGCGGAGGCCAGCTGCTCGTAACCGCGGTACACGATCCGGTTGATCACACAGGCCAGGACGCAGACGGTGGCCACGGTCACGACCTCGGTGACGAACACGGAGTCGAGGTTCTCCGTGAAGCGCAGGTGCACGGCGGTGATCGCAACGATCGACACGACGCCCGTCAGGATCGTCGCGCCGAGCGAGAAGAACGGGGCGGCGACCAGTGGCGCCGCGCTGAACAAAGGGGCGCCGGGAAAGCCCTTGGGGGTGACGTACTCGTAGATCGCACCGCCGATGATGAGCAGCAGGGGCAGCAGCCGCAGGAAGAGGCGGGTGCTCACGGTGTCGGAGCCGTGCCGCCTCCGTCTCCCGCTGGTGCCTCCTGTTCGCTGCCCCACCACTCGTCTCCTGCCGTTCCCTGCCAGCTTCCGGCGTCTCACCAAGAGTTCCCGCACGGGGGCGTGCGGGCGAGCAGGGGTGGGCCGTACGGGTGGGGAACGTGACGTGCGCAACACGGGTGACCGCGCGGGCGGGGGCGGAAACGGAACACAAATGACCAGAGGCCGGAATCTCAGTGAGATTCCGGCCTCTGGTCTTCAGTAGCGGGGACAGGATTTGAACCTGCGACCTCTGGGTTATGAGCCCAGCGAGCTACCGAGCTGCTCCACCCCGCGCCGTTGTGTTCACAACTCTACGCCATCAGGGGGAGTGAACGCGAATCGCTTCCCGTGACCGTTCACGCGGCGGCGTGCGTGAGGGTCTCCCACGCCACGAACAGGTCGTCCGTACCCTCCGGCCGCTGCTTGTGGGTGAGCTTCTCGGTCTGCGGGAGGTCCATCTTCAGCCGCCCCTGAAGGTGCTGGAGGCCCACCTCCGTGTCGGGCCCCATGTCCCGCTGCACCTTGCCGCCGCACAGCCAGGACGGGGCCTTGGTGCCCAGCTGGTACTTGGAGTGCAGTTCGAGCGCGGCGGCGAGCCGTTCCTTCACCTCTCCGTACAGGTCGACGCCCTGGTGCCAGGCGGTCTCCGCCATGTGGGAGGTGGCGGCGAGGGAGTAGCTGGCGTGCTTGAAGTTGCGGCAGGTCTCCTGGGCGAGCCCGTCCTTGAAGGTCTTCTGCCCGAACCAGTACGTCCGCAGTTCCTTCGGGGTGTCGATGTCGCTGCCCTTCGGCTTCACCGGCAGCGGCCCGTCGCTGGAGAGATAGAAGTACGCGGGGACGCGGGCGCGGAAGTGCCCGACGGCCTGGTCGAAGGCCGACTGGTCGTTCAGGTAGACGGCCATGCTCATCGTCGCGTCGGCCATCACCAGGTCCCAGTTGCCGTTGAAGTCGGCGGATCCGCCCCGCACTTCGGGCAGATAGGCCTCGCGCAGCATCCGCTGGAACTTCAGCTCCTGCCCGTCCGGCCAGTCCTTGTACGTGTACTGCATCAGCTCGGCGGCCTTCGCCCAGGACGTGCCGGCCCAGGCGGCCTGCAACCCCGCGTTGTCCGCGGTGTGCCCGGTGACCTTGTCCGACCAGGCGTCCATGATCTCGACGGCCTTGGCGGCGTGCGCCTTGTCGCGGGTGACGTTCCACAGCAGCGCCTGCGTGTACGCCGCGATGGCATCCTCCCGCTCCTCGACGCAGCCCTGCCCGGTCTCGGCGTCGAAGGGGCACTCCACGGTCGCGTACGGCTTGGCCTTGTAGTCGAGGTCGGCGTACTTGCTGTCGCTCATCTCCTTGTACGCGGAGATCCACGGCTCCTGCTTCCGGGCCACGTGGTCACGGACGGCGGCCAGTTGTCCCTTGCCGACCAGGACGCCCGGGTGCGCGAACGGCCCGCCGGAGGGCCGGTGTTCGGGGTGCGCACCCACGTCGGAGTCGGTCCGCGTGGCCCCGCCGCACGCCGTCGCGGCCACCACCAGCAGGGGGACGAGGCCCCCCAGAAGAACGCGTCGCACCCGTGCGCCCGCTGCCATGCAACACCTCCGGTCGGATCAATGGCAGCCTGACGTGTCCTCAGCGGTGGCGCAGTTTCTGTTGCGCCGGTCAGGGGGCGGGCTGGTCGCGGCCGCTCGCGCAGCGTGGCCGCTCACCGCAGGGGCCCGCGCGCCCACACCTCCCGGCCCGACTCCCCGGCGCCCGGCCCCGAGGCGGGCAGTTCCTTCCAGCCCCATGCCCGGAGCAGCTGCCCGACGCCGGCCGCGCGCCTGTTCCCGCCCACACCGGCCACCACAAGGTCCTGGGTGTGGCGGGAGAGCAGCAGGTCGCCGAGGCGGGTCGCTACACCGTGGCGGCGGTGCCCGGACAACACCATCAGCTCGGCCAGCGCGAACACCCGTCCGGACGCGGCGAGTTCCTCCGTCTGCCGTGTCACCTCGACGGGGAGGTCCGCCCACCATGCCCCGTCGCGCTCCAGGCGGTACCCGTAGGCGCAGCCGACGAGTCCGGGCGCGTCGGCGACCGTCATGTCGAACCCGTCGTGCCGAACATGCTGCTCGAAGCGGCCCAGGAAGCTCGCCCGGTCCCGGTACTCGGCCCCGGCCGCACCGCGGTACGCCGTGACGTACACATCGGCGATCCCCTCCCGCTGCTGTTCGGCCTGCCATCGGGTGAGCCTGCGCAGATACACCTCGTCCATCCGGACTCCCCTCGCGGTCCCTCCGCCCCGGCCCGACTCAGTGGGCCGGCTTGTGCGTGGTGCGGTCGCGGTGGCGGCGCGCCCGGGTGGTCGTTCCCCCCTGCTGCGCGTTGAGCCGGTGGATCAGGTAGGCACCGATGGTGATCAGCAGCAGGAGTGCGGCTGCGATGAGTGCGGCGTCCATGGTCCTCACCGCCCCGCGGCCGTGGGGAGGGCGTGGGTGGATGTCGCACCGCCCTCGTACTCCCACGACTCCTGCGCGCTCTGCGGCCGGTCGAGTACGGCGGCGTCACGGAGGTGCGCGATTTCGGCGGCCATGAGATCGGTGGCGGTGAGCGGGGGGCCGTCCGTGGCGCAGGCGGCGCGCATGAGCCGGGCGGCGCTCGCGGCATCCGTCTCGGGCGGGATCACCAGAACGTCGAAGCGTCCGGCCCCGTTGGAGAGCAACAGCAGCTTGTGCGGGTCGAGTTCGGGCGTGAACCAACCGATCCTCATGACGCGGTTGTGGACGGTCACCTTGCGCGGGACGACGGGCCAGAGCATCGGGTTGACGGCGACGCGTGTGATCCGGCCCCACAGCGGATCGAGTGCATCCGCCAGGCCGGGCAGTTCGGCGGCCAGGTCGCGTGAACGAGGCCACCACGCGCCGTCGAGCAGGCCTCGGCCTGTCGGGGACTTGAGCGCCACACGCGCGGCGGAACTCGGAGGCGGAAGGGCGGTGTGAATGGACGTGGTGGTCGCGGTCATCATGCGAACCCGTCTTCGGAGCGACGCGGCAAGCGTCCCCGAGGTCACTGCTCACCGAGGACGAGACCTGCGTGGGTGCCGGAGTACGAAATGCCCTTGGTACGTCAACAGTACTCCTGCGGCCGGGGCCGGTGCGGAGTACGGCCGCGCCTGTCCACGGCGGTCCGTCAACCGGTGGAGGCGCCCTCGGCCGCCAGCAACGCGGTCCCCGTGAGACGCAGCGCCGGGTCGGCCGCCGCGAGCATCAGCCGGGCGGCCGCGTCGGCCCCGGTGTGCGGTGGCACGACGAGCAGGTCCCAGCGACCGGCACCGTGGGAGAAGAGCCGGATCGTGTACGGGTCGAAGCCGGACGCGCACCACCAGGTGGCCGTGACCGTGTGGCCCGTCACGGGCAGGATGCGCGGCTCCTTCCGCCAGCTTCCCCGGCTGGACGCGATCCGGGTCACGAGTCCACGTGACGCGTCGAACACATCGGTGAGGGCGGCCAGTTCGGTGGCCAGGTCGTCGGTGCGGGGCCACCAGGCTCCGCACACCGGCCCCGGCGGGAAGGTCGGCGGGCGCAGGGCCAGTCGGGCGGGCGGGTACGCGTCGGGCCGACCGGAGGTTGTCGAACTGCGGTGGGCGGCGGGTGCGTTCATGACGCACACCCTTCTACGGGCCGACGTGACGGCGAGCCCGGTGTCGTGGCGCGCCGGAAGCGACACCGACGGGGTCGGCGTACGAGGAGCACCCGGTGGCGCCAGCGTACGTCCCGTCCGCTTCCGGTCGGGCAGGAGTACGGTGGGTGACTCTCTCCGTACCGTCGGGCCAGGTCCACGCACGGCAGTCGGCAGGAGCCGCATCCATGCCCCCTCGCACCGAACCATCGACGGGGCCGTGCGGGCCCCCGCGCCGGGCCGGGTCCCAACTCGCCCCCAACAACTCGATCCAGAAGAACAGCAGCCGCAAGTCGAGCCTGATGACGGGTAGGTTCACCCTTTACGTGCCCCGCGCCCCCGGGTGCGGTCCCGAAAACGGCCGGACCCGCGATCTCCACACGCGCGGCTTCGGCGCCGCGCCCCTCCGGACAGCCACCACCGGTGCACTCCCGCGTTCAGGAGTCGCAGGGGACGAGGCAAGCGAGGAGACGCCGAGGGGGGAGCGCGTTCTCTCGCCGGAGTGGCCCCTGACGATGTTCTGCGGATTTCCGTCAGGGGCTTTTCCGCGGCCGCTGCCGTACGCAGGGCGCGAGTTGGTCTCATGAGCAGGCGTGCGGTGCGGCCGTCCGCCGACCCGGCGCCCCCGCGGCACAGGGAGCAGGACCCCTCTCCCTTGGAGGCGGAGCGGATTCATCCGTTGCCCCGGGGACAGATCGCCGATCGGCTCCAGGAACTGGGCGCGTTGTACGCGGCCAACTACTGTGCGGAGGCGGGCCAATGTGACCGGCCGACGCGCGCCTTCCTACGTCGCCTGGTGATCGACATCCGGCGTCCCGGCTTCGGCCTCCTGGTCGCGGAGAACCCGAGCATGACGGCGTGCGCCTACGGCTTCCCGCTGCGCACGGGGCTTTTCGAAGTCCGCGAAATCGTGGTCCCGCGTCGGACGCGGGTGCAGTCCCCGCATCAGGGCTGGAATCTGGCCCGGCGTCTGCAGCGCCGGCTCCTCGTCGACCACGGTCACTCCAGGGGCATCACGCTGGTCGACCGGGACGACGTACGGACCCATGCGGCACTGCGGTCCTGGGGGTGGCGGGACGCCCCGCAGGGCTCGTACGGGAACCCGCTGTGGCCGCCGCGGAGTGTCCTGCTCCTCGATCCGTGAGCGGTTTCCTCCCCGCGGCGCCGAGCTGGTGTGGACGACCCGGGTCCAACCGTGCCGCGCCCGGCTGTCGGCCCGTGCCTCGCACAGCGGTTCAAGGATGCTGCCGTCCGCGAAGGTCACCGCGCTCAGATCGACGATCAGACGGAGCCGGCGTCGAGCCCACTCACGAGGCGGGTGTCGGTTGGGCGCACCTGCTCGACGTTCAGATACGTGAATCGCGACCAGGCTTGCCAAGCCCCTCGTCGGGGTTCACGGGCTTTCCGTCGGGTGGGGCAGGTACTGGGTGGGGATCGTGTACCGGTCGGCGAGGGCGGAGATCGTGGTTCTGTCCACGGTGGTGCCCTGCTGGATCGCGTCCAGGGTGGTGCGGCAGATGTCCAGTGTCAGAGAGCAGAAGTCCTTGACGGGGCCCGGGGGCACGGAGTCCGTGTACGCGTCCGCCGCGGACAGGTGGCGGTGTGCGTACGCGCACATGTCGGACCGTGTCCAGCCGACCGGGAAGAAGTCGACACCGCGTTCCAGGTCGTCCGCGTGGTTCCAGGTGATGTTGGCGGCCTGCACGGCGCGGCCGAAGGCCACCGCGCCGGACTGCGACGTGACGATCCCGGCGTACCGGGCCCACAGGTCGGACAGCGTGATGCCGATGGAACTCGCCACGGCGAAGGTGTACCGGTCGAGGTCCGCGACGTTCCGGACCCGGAAGTCGGCCCGCACCCAGTCGGCCATGCGGTCGGCGAGCGTGGCGAGGGAGTCCCACAGGCGCGGCGCGACCTCGGGCGCCGGGAGGCGGACCGCCCAGTCGTGGAACTGCCGTGTAACGGGTGGGAGTTGGTCCTCATACGGTCGCATCAGCGCGTCGGCATCCGCGGCCGAGAGGCTCTCGCGCTGAAGCAGTCGGCTGATGCCGCCGAGCAGTTCGATCTTGGCGTCGGGGGTCAGCGCGGGATGGTCCTCGATCTCGTCGAGGGCCCGGTTGGCGAGGTAGTAGGCGGCGACGGTGTCCCGCAGGTCTCCGTCCAGCCGCATGATGGGCAGGAAGAACGTCCTGCTCGTGGTCTTCAGGGTTTCGATGACTTGCGTGTCGATCATGCACATCCGCCTCGCTGTACTCGCTGTATCGGCTGCACTCGATGGGCAGAGCCGTCCTACCCCCACGGCCTCTCAGCTATGTGCAGATGAAAATCCGCACCGCACAGCGTCCCTCGAACGAGTAGTCATCGCCTCCCGAACTCCCGTTAAATATTGGTGGTTTAAGAGTTCACACACCTTTTGCCCCATGCCGGAGCGGCGGCTTCCGACGACCTCCGACGCGCTCGGGAACGTAAGCGAAGGCAAAAGGCCGGTGTTTACAGAAGGCTCTCCGCAGGGAGTGTGTCGGCGGTGCCACCAGGCGCCGCAGGCCGCACCGCAGGAGGTTCCACGTGACCAACCGCCAGCTCCCCGGCCCCGGTTCACTGTGCTGGCAGCTGTTCGGCCAGCGCAGAATGCTGCTCGTCACCGGCCGGGCCCTGATCCTCGAAGCCGCGCTCCCCGCCGGCGGCGCCGCCCTCGCCCAGCACTCCACGTACCGGACCCGCCCACTGCACCGGCTCGAACTCACGCTGGACAGCCTGATGCGCCTCGTCTACGGCGACGCCAACACCCGCGAATGCGAGGTGGCCCGCATCGGGCGCGTACACCGGCACATCAACGGCACCGACGACCAGGGCCGCCGCTACGACGGTCTCCACGACCCCAGCCGCACCTGGATCATGCTCACGCTGTTCGACGCCATGGTCGCGATGGAACGGCTCGCCGGCCACCCGCTGTCCCCCGCGGACGAGGCCCGGTTGTACGACGAGTGGCGGCCGGTGATCCTCGCGTTCGGCATCGACGAGAGCGCCGTCCCGCGCGACCTCGTGGCCTGCCGCGGCCACGTCGACGCCATGCTCAGCAGCGTCCTGGAGGACAACACGGAGGCGCGCCACCTCATGGGCGCCCTGTACGCGACCGTGCCCCCGCCGTCCTTCCTCGCCCGCTGCCCGGCGCCGCTGTGGCACGTCGTCCGGGTCTTCGCGGGCGCCGTGATGGGCTGCGTCCTGCGCGCGGACCTGCCGGAGCCGTACCGCCGCACCCTCGGTGTGACCGCCCGCCGCCGCGACCGCGCCCTGTCCCGGCTGCTGCACGGCACCGCCCGCAGGGTGCTCGGCACACAGCGGGCGGACCGCAAATACCTGCCGCTCGCGACGGCCGCGATGCGGGGCGGCCCGCTGATCCCGGGCCAGACCCGGCGCAGCGCACCGGCCGGGCGGCGCCGGGGCGCCGGGGAACCGCGCCCGGTGCGCGTGGGCCGCTTCTTCGACGACGTCCTCGACCAGACCGGGGACGGCCACCTCACCCGTGAGGACCTCGGGGCGATGGCACGCGGCGTCTGCTGGCCCCTGGAACTCACCGAGGCATCGGAACAGGTGGTCTACGACGCCTTCTACGCCTGGTGGGAACAGTTGGCGGCGGAACTGGACACGGACGGCGACGGCCGCGTCTCCCGGGCCGAGTTCCTTGCGGCGCCGCTCGCCGGGGCCGACGGAACGGCGCTCGGCCTGTGGAGCGGGCTGCTCGACGCGATGGGCGCCGTCTTCGACGCGGTGGACAGCGACCACAGCGGCCACCTGGACATGACCGAGTACCGCACGGTCTTCGGGCCCAAGCTGCACCCGGCCGACCTCAACCGGGGCTTCAAGCAGATCGACGTGGACGGCGACGGCCGGATCACCAGGGCGGAGTTCCTCGACGCGCTGGCCCTGTACTTCACCGTTCGGGACGAGGTCGAGGCGGGGGCGCAGCTGTTCGGCAGGTACAACCCGTGACGGCGGACGAGCAACCCCCGTCCCCCGTACGGGAGTTGATCCGAACGGCGGAAGGTGTACTGACGGACGCCGCCGACGGCACCACGGTGTCCTTTCCGGAGCTGCGCGCGCGTTTGCAGGCCGGTGAACGGCTGCGGGTGCGGCACGAGACGACCGACACGGACTGCACGCTGGACACGATCTTCGACCTGCTGGCGGCGTGCCTGCCGCGTGAGGCCCTGCCAAAGGGTCTGCTGCGGTGAGCGCGGGCCGCAACCGTGCGATGGCCCGTCTGATGGCCCTGCTCGTGACGGACGTCCTCACCTCCCGTGAACGTATCGACGTGGAGCGGACGGAACTGGCCGGGCAGCGCCGCCGGGCCCGGCGGATCCGGGAGTCGATCGAGAAGCTGGGCCCGTTCTGGGTGAAGGTCGGCCAGATCCTGGCCACCCGCTCCGACGTCGTCTCCGACGCGGTGCTCACCGAACTCGGGGGCCTCCAGGACTCCGTGCACAGCGAACCGTTCCACGTCTTCGAGCCGGTCCTGTGCCAGGAGCTCGGCCGGCGGTGGCGGGACCGCTTCCGCGAGATCGACACGGACACCCCGCTCGGCTCCGCCTCCCTCGCGCAGGTCTATCGGGTGGTCCTCGCCGACGGCCGGACCGCCGTGCTCAAGGTGCAGCGGCCCGGCACCCGGGACCGCGTGTACGCCGACATGACCCATCTGCGGCGGGCGGCCAGGATCGCGGGCCGCGCCGTCCCCCGTATCGACACGGTCCTCGACGTCGAGGCGACCCTTCAGGCGATCTTCGACTGCATGCGGCCGGAGCTGGACTTCACGGCCGAGGCGAAGCACATGGTGCAGGCGCGGCGCATGGCCCGCGACTTCAAGCGCATCCACGTCCCCGACGTCCATCTGGCGACACCCCGGGTCCTCTTGCAGAGCATGGCCCCGGGCGCCTCACTCAACAATGCGGACCTCTCCACCTTCTCGTCCACCCAACGCCTCCGAATCGGCCGCGACCTGCTGGCCTTCATGTACCGCGGCTACTTCGTCGACCGGATGTTCCATGCCGACCCGCACCCCGGCAACGTCTTCGTCCACCCCGAGCACGGGGCCACGCTCATCGACTGGGGCATGGTCGGCCGCATCGACCGCAACCTCAGCTCCCTCGGCATCATGGTCCTCACGAGCCTCGCCCAGAACGACGCCCGCGGCCTCGCGTCGGCCTGGACGGAGATGGGCCGGGCGACCCCCTTCGCCGACCTCCTCGGCTTCCAGGAGGACATGACACGCCTGGTCCCCCTGATCACCTCCGCGGCCCTCGAAGACCTCGACTTCGGCATCGCCCTCACCGACGTCCTGCGCTGCGCGGCCCAGCGGGGCATCCGCACCAGCCCCATGATCGGCATGCTCGGCAAGTCCATTACGAACATCGAGGGCTCGGTCCGCCGGATCGCCCCCGAGCTCTCCGCCCTCGACGTCTTCCAGGACGCCCTCACCGACGTCATGGTCGAACTCGCCCGCGACGTCCTCTCCCGCGAGCAGACGGCCCGCCGCGCCCTGGAACTGATCGTCGCCGGCAACTCGACGGTCGACCAGCTCCGCGCCCTCCTCCGCGACATCTCCAACCGCGAACTCACCATGCGCGTAGGCCTGTTGCCCGGCCACGGCCTGGGCAAGGACGGCACGGGTTTCGTCACGCGGAGACTGGCGCCGGTCGCCGCGGCGGGCTTGGCGGTGTGGGGGGTACGGAGGGTCAGCCCTCGGCGCGGCCCCTGAGGAACGCGGTCCAGGCTGCGCCGCTGACGGTGCAGTGGGGGGACCGGGGGTGCTTGGAGTCGCGGATGTGGGTCACGCCGGGGGCGTGGGCGACCTCGACGCAGTTGGGGTCGTCGCTTCCGCTGCTGTAGCTGCTCTTGAACCAGGCCAGGTTCACGACTCGGCCAGCGTTTGCAGGAAGTCCACCCAGGCGGCTCCGCCGACGGTGAGGTAGGAGTTCCCGGCGTTCTTGGAATCGCGCACGTGGACGGCGCCGGGGGCGTGGGCGACCTCGACGCAATCAGCCTCGCTGCTGCTACTGCTGTAGCTGCTCTTGAACCAGGCCAGTTCGGACGAGGTCCCGGCGGAGATCTTGCGAGTCATGTCTCTCCCAGCACTTTCTCGACGAAGGCCAGCGACTCCCCTGGCGTGAGAGCCTGGGCCCGGATCATGCCATACCTCAGTTCGAGGATGCGGAGCTGTTTCGGCTCCCTGACCGGCCGCCCGCTGAACGCCCCTTCCGAGCGCCCCACGGCCGTGCCGTCACTGAACTTCAGCACCTGCAACTCGCCCTGCATTCCGGCGTGTTCCTCGCGATTCGTCGGCATCACCTGGATCGAAACGGTGCGCAACCGCCCCAGCTCCATGAGGTGTTCGAGCTGCTGGCGCATGACCATTCTGCCCCCGAGGGGCCGCCGGAGCGTCACCTCTTCCTGGACGAAGCTGAGCGCTGGTGCAGGGCATCTCTCGAAGACGGACTTCCTGGCGAGGCGGGCGGCCACTGCCCGTTCGACGGCATCGGGCTCGTAGGCGGGCAGCCGCATCTCGAACAGCGCACGCGCGTACTCCGGGGTCTGCAGCAGACCGTTCAGGTTGTGGTTCTCGTACACCGACAGCTCGACGGCCTTCGCCTCCATCCCCGCGATGTCCCGCACCTTCTTCGGGTACCGGACCTCCCGCAGGTCGTCCTTCAGCCCAGCCACAATGCCGCGCGCCCCAAGCGCCTCGTCCGCCTTGTCCAAATACTCGGGCCGAGGAATCCGCTTGCCCGCCTCAACCTTGTAGACGATCCCCTCGCCGTACCCGATCGCCTCGGCGAACTCGCCGACCCGCAGCCCGGCGGCCTCCCGCCACTTGCGCAACTGCCGCCCGGCCGTGGCGACAAGGGCCACCCCCTCGGCATCGTCCGGGTCGACGTCCCACCCCGGGTCCTCCGACTCGGACCCGCACTCACTCCCGGTGATCCCGCTCATCGCCCCACGCCCCTTGGACAGCCCGTACAGCCCTGGACAACCCCTGGACAGTCACCGTACGCAACCGCCAAGTCACTCCGAACTGTAAGCGGAAGCGACCACGCTGAGTGACATGACCCAAGAAGCGGCCGAACTTCCGCGCATCACCCACCACTTCAACGTCCAACTGTCCCCCACACCACGCGGAGCCCGTCTCGCGCGCCTCCTGGTGACGGAACAACTCCGCTCGTGGGACCTCCCGTTGGACCTGGACGCGGCAGCGCACATCGTGGCGGAGTTGGCGACGAACGCCACAACACACGGTCGCGTACCCGGCCGCGACTTCCGCGTGGCGCTCTACGTAACGGAGTTCACGTTGCGCACGGAGATCACGGACACCCGCGCCGACCTCCTGCCAGCGGTCAGCGATTCGGGCCGAGGCCTGCTCCTCGTACAGGCGCTGTCGGACAGGTGGGGAGTGGCAACGGGCCCGGCGCCGCGCAAGACGGTCTGGGCGGAGATTCGGCTACGCGGATGAGCCGCGACCGGCGACCAATAACCCGCACCACGGTGTCGCGGCCGATCAACCAACAAAGAACGACGGGGGGAAAAGGACCCAACCCAATCCCCACCTTTCCTCCCGCCACCCGGTCGGGTGAACGAACCCAACTCAGCTTGCGCAAAGCCGGGTTGCGCCCCATACGCTCACGCCCAACACAACCGAAGACATGAGACGGCCCCCGCCGGGACTGGCATCCCACTGCGAGGGCCTGACCACCAAGGAAGAGAGAACCTTCCCGATGGATACGCAGCACCCTAACGCGCCCGCATGCGCGCAGTCTCCCGTTGCCGGGGTCCTTCACGACAACACCCGGATCGCCGCCCGCTTCACGGTCATCGGCAACCACCTCGCCCAGCACCGCAAACTCTCGCTCACGGCGATCGGCCTCTCGGTCCACATCCAGTCACTGCCGACGGGCGCCCGCGTCGACATCCGTACCCTCGCGGCCCTCTTCCCCGAGGGAACGACGCGAATCTCCGCCGCCCTGCGGGAACTTGAGGCCCACGGCTACCTGCGCCGCGAACGCCGCCGCACCCCCGAGGGCCGGGTCACGACCCGCACGATCTCCTGCAACCACCCGGGCGCCCGCCCGACTCCCGCTGCGGCCCCGGCCCCCAGCCGCCCGAAGCGCCCGCCGAAACCCCTCCACGTACCGCACCCGTCGACGTCGGCCCCCGCCCTCATCGACCGCGCCACGGCCCTCCTCACCACCCTCCACCGCGCCGACCCCCGCCTCCTCCTCTCGGCGAAGGACACCGCCCACCTGGCCCCGGGCGTCGCGGCCTGGCTCGAACGTGAAGCCCCCGCCGACGCGGCCCGCCACGCCCTGACCCGCGACCTCCCACCGGACCCGATCCACCACCCGGCGGCCTTCCTGGCCCACCGCCTGGTGACCCAGCTCCCACCCCTGCCACCCTTCCGCCCACCACACACCACGCCACCGGTGATCCACCCCCTCCAAAACTGCGACACCTACGACCGGGCGTACCGGGGGCCGGAGGCGGGCCGCTGCCCGAGCTGCGCCGAGGACCGGGCGGGGGTGGCGGCGCGGTGAGCAGCGCACCGGCCCCTGACCCACACTCCCCTCAACCGGCATCGGCGCGCTTCTCAAGCCGCGTGCCGCGCCTGAGCGTGATCGACATGAGGTCGCTCAGGCCGTCCAGCTCCAACCGGTGCCAGCGCCCCCGGGGCACGATCGCGGCGTTACCGGAGGGCAGTTGGACCATCTCCTCCGGCTCACCGGACCCGGCGGGCGCGCGGAAGTAGAGGCGCACGCCGCCCGCCAGACAGCACACCGCCTCCTCCGCCTCCGGGTGCATCTCCCAGTGGTCGGCGTGCACTTCAGCGTCCGTCTCCACGTGGAAGGTCGCGATCTGCCACGCGTCGGAGTCGCTCCCGGCCATCTGACGCTCGGCGGCACGGACGTCTCCGTCGGGATGGAAGAGCAGAGCGGAGGCAAACAGGTCCAGGGCAGGCGTACTACTCATCGTCATCACAGAGTTCCCTTCAATCGCTTCTCTTGCTCGGCTAGTGCGGATTGCTCGGGCTGCTCGAGCTGCTCGTACGCGTGGGCTTGCAGCGGCCCGCCCCGTCGACCTGGCAGTACAAACGTCGCCACAACCGCCGCGAGCAGGAAGAGCGCTGCGGCTATCGCGAGACCCACGGCGTAACTGCTGTTCACTGCGGCAGCGCCGGTGGCGGATCCGGTGTGATGAGCCGCCACCGTGGCGAGGACGGCCAGACCGACGCAGCCACCGAGTTGGCGGGAACTGTTGAAGAAGCCCGAAGCCATCCCCGCCTCCTCCCTGGCGATACCGGTGGTCGCGGCGGCGGCGACCGGGGCCAGTACGAGGCCGGTGCCAATGCTGGTCAGGACGGACGGGCCGAGAACGTCGACGACGAAGGAGCCGTCGGGTCGGATCGCGGCGAACCAGGCAAGCCCTGCCGCCGCCAGCAGGGCGCCGGGCACCAGCGCCGCACGCGGCGTACGTGAAGAGGTGATGCGCGTCGCGGCGAGGGTCCCCAGGACAAGTCCGAAGGAGAAGGGCAGGAAAGCGGCGCCGGTCGCGGCCGCCGTCATGCCAAGCACCTGCTGCATGTACAGGGAGACGAAGTAGAAAGCGGCGAACTGCCCGGCAGCGGCAAGGAAAACCAGCACGTTGGCGCCGACGATCCAACGGCTGCGTAGCAACCCCAGGCGCAGCAGAGGCGCCTCGGCCCTGGACTCGACCGCCACGAAGGCGGCCAGCAGCACGACCGCGGCAGCGAGCGGAAGCACCGTGTCCGTGGAGGCCCAGCCGTGCGAGTCCGTACGGACCACGCCGAACACCAGCGCCCCGACACCGCCGGTCGCCAGGAGCGCGCCGAGCCCGTCCAGCCTCGCACGCACGCCGGACGGCGCCCCTGCCGGCACACCCCCGGGGACCAGCAGGAGGGCCAGCAGAACGATGGGCAGGTTGATCAGCATGACCCACCGCCACCCCACGTACTGGGTGAGCAGCCCGCCCGCCAGCACCCCCAGCGCCCCGCCTGCGGCGTTCACCGCGCTCCACACCGCGAGCGCGCGGGTACGCCGAGGGCCTTCCGGGAACGTGGTGGTCAGCAGGGCCAACGCGGCCGGTGCCGCCGCCGCGGCGCCCACCCCCTGGCCCGCCCGCGCCGCGATCAGCTGCCAGGGCGCCTGAGCCAGACCACCGGCAAGCGAACACGCCCCGAAGAGCGCCAGGCCGAGCACGAAGAGCCGCCGTCGCCCGTACAGATCGCAGGCCCGGCCGCCGAGCAGCAGGAGCCCGCCGAACGTCAGCGCGTACACGTGCACGACCCAGGACAGATCGAGCTGCGCGAATCCCAGCGCGATCCGGACCGCGGGCAGCGCGATGTTGACCACGGACATGTCCAGGGCGAAGACGAACTGAGCGACAGCGGCGGCCGCCAGTACGGCCCCCGGACGCCCTCGCCGGTTTCTATACATGTATAAAAACTAGACCCGCGTGCCCCCTGCTGTCGATACCGGGGAGAGGATGGGACCCATGCCGCCCCCCTCCGCCCCCCGCAAGAAGCCCGGCACCCCCGGCCGGCCGCCTCGGATCTCCCGCGTCGCGATCGTCGAGAACGCTCTTCGGATCCTCGACGAGGAGGGAGTGGAGCGGCTGACGATGCGGCGGCTGGCCACGGAGCTCGGCAGTACGCCCATGGCCCTCTACCACCATGTCCGCAACAAGGACGAGTTGCTCCTGCTGCTTCTGGACGACCACGCGACGCGCACCCTGGTCCGCCCCGACCTGCCCGATGACCCGCGCGAGCGGATCGTCCTGGCGGCGGAGGCGATCCATACGGTGCTGGCGGCCTGCCCCTGGATCGTGGACGTCCTGACCGCCGACGACCTGCTGTCCCGAAGCGCGCTGTGGTTCGTCGAGCAGATCGTGGACGGGCTCGTCGCCTGCGGGCTGCCCCTCGATCAGGCCGTGCACGGCTACCGCGCGATCTGGCACTACACGGCCGGCGAAATCATGATCCGCGCGGCATCGACGCGCCGCCGCTCGGCCGACGACCGCCCCACCTACCGGGAGACGGTCTTCGCCGACCTCGACCCGGGTGAGGTCCCCCGCCTGGCCGAAGTCGCCGACCGCTGGGCGGACTTGACCGCCCAGGACACCTACCTGCCCGGCCTCCGGGCCCTGGTCACCGGCCTCACCGCAGCCTCCACCCCCACCGGCTGAGCGTCGGGTCGCAGGCTCCGTGACCGAGCCGAAACCCCTCTCCACCTCGCCGAGGAACGCCACTCACGCGACTTATACCTTCAACAACATATACTGTGAACGACATGACCGACCTGTTCGACGTCGAGATCGAGCCCGAGGTGCGCGCCTGGCTGGAGGCTCTGCCTGCCCGGCACTACAGGAAGGTCGAGCGCCTGGTGATACTCCTGGCGGCCAACCCGACCGAGCTCGGCGAACCCCACGCCCGTCACCTGGGCGAGGGGGTACGGGAGCTACGGCCAACCATCGACGGCACGGCATACCGCATCACGTACTGGCTGAGTCCCCGCCGGAGCGTCGTCCTGCTCACGATGTTCCGCAAGACCAGGATGCGGGAGGATGCGGAGGTGGATCGGGCCAAGCAGGTCAAGAAGACCTGTGCGTCCGAGCACGGGCCCGCCCACGAGGTCTTCGAGCGTGACATCGACAAGGAGGAGTGGGAATGAGCCACAGCCGCTGGAAGCTCGCTCGGGAAAAGCGGCTCGCGGAACCCGATCACCGGTCCGAAGAGCTCAAGGAACTCGACCGGGAGATCAGCCTGTCCATGGCTCTCGCCCAAGTCGTCCACGACCGGCGCAAGGCCCTGGGGCTCTCCCAGGAGGAACTCGCCCGGCGCTGCGGCCTGACCCAGGGGAAGGTCTCCCGTATCGAGGGCTCCGACACCGTTCCCACACTGCCGCTCCTCGCCAAGCTGGCCAAGGGGCTCGACGCCTCGCTCAACATCGCCATAGACGAAGAGCACGCGAGCCTGACGCTCTCGGCACACGAGGCGGCCTGATCGGCCGAGGACGAAGCAGCGCCCCACCCGGCGACTTGAGTTCCAGCGATCGCCGCAACACCCAGTTTCAGGTGCGCACTTCTCAAGCCGCGTGCCATGTCGGAGCACATCACCAAGATGCCAGGGAGGTGCGTTGTGTCAGTGATCCAGATCGACATCGACGATGATGCGCTGGAACGGGCGATGGCCCTGTCCAAGGTCAGGACCAAGAAGGAAGCGGTCAACCTTGCCCTGCGCTTCTACGCCGAGCAGCAGGAACGTGCGGCGCGTATAGGCCGTCACTTCGAACGGGCACGCGCGTGGGGTGCCGTTGAGGATGCCGAGCGCCTGCACCAGACGGAGAAGCTCGGCCAGTGATCTGTTAGCTGGACACGTCCGACCTGACCGTGCACAGCATCCACGACCTGGCCTGAAGCCCCTCCCGTGCCGGGGCCCGGTACCGGCGGGGCAACCCCGGCCCCCACTCCCAGAGGCAACCCTCCCGCCCCACACGCCGTCCTGAAGAACATGGCAGACGCAGTTCCGGAAACATCGCCCCTCGCCCGGCCCGACTGGCCGCACTGCGGCCGGGGTGCCATCGCCCAGGAGACCGTCGGCTGCCGGGGCAGACAGGTCGCCGGGCACTCCGTGTGTCTTGCCCACCTGGACGACGCCGAGCGCGCCGCGTATCTGGCCACGGTGTCTCCCGGCGACGACCTCGACCACCGAGGCACACCCTTCACCCGTGACCTGCTGGACCAGTTGCTCGCCGCCCTCCACTACCCGGCTCAGCAGGGCCCGTACGTAGGTGGCGCCGTGTTCAGAGAGGCCTCGTTCGTCGGTGATGTCGACTTCCACTGCGCGGCCTTCGACGGGGACGTCGACTTCAACGATGTGACGTTCACGGGTCGCGCCGACCTTCACGGGACGACGTTCAACGCCGGCGCCGACTTCTGCGACGCCTCGTTCGCCCACGTCGCCGACTTCGGCGGGGCCACCTTCAACGGCGAAACACACCTAGGCGTGACCTTCACCGGTGACGCCCGGTTCGACGGGGCGACCTTCAGCGGCGGCGTCGAGTTCAGCTCGGCGGTCTTCGCGGGCCACGCGTGGTTCGGCGGGGCGGCGTTCACCGGCGAAGCGTCGTTCGGGGAGGCGTCGTTCGCCCGCGACGCCCGGTTCGGCGGGGTGCGTTTCGGCGGCGACGCCGAGTTCGTCGATGTGGTCTTCGACGGCGACGTCCACTTCGGCGGGGCCACTTTCGTCGGCGACGCCGGTTTCGAACGGTCCCGGCTGCACACGGTGCGGCGACTCGGGCCGCTGGCGTGCGGCGGCACCGTACGTCTCGACAACGCGGTGTTCGGTGCGCCGGTGACCGTGGAGATCGCGGCCGCCGAGGCGTCGTTCCGGCGTACGCGGTGGGAGTCCGCGGCGGCGCTGCGCATCCGCCGCGCCGCGGTGCACCTCGCGGGGGCAGTCCTGGAACAGCCGGTCACCGTGGTGACCTACCCGGTGCCCTTCACCGACCCGCTGGGCGACACCCTGTCCGAGGCGGCGCTCACGGGCCGCGACGCGACGGTGCGGCTGAAGTCCCTCGACGGCGTCGACGCCGCCCACCTGACCCTCACGGACGTGGACCTGACCGGGTGCGCCCTCACCGGCGTGGTGCACCTGGACCACCTCCGCCTGGAGGACACGACGACGAGCCGGCCCCCGACGCCCTGAGGCCCGGTCACGCAGGACCGGGCGGCCTCGGCGCACTCGGCGGAGATCAGCGGGTCGATGACCATGACGCCGCGCTCGCCCTCCACCAGCGTCATGTTGGACAGGTCGAGGCCGCGGACCTGGTAGATGCCCTCAGTGACCTCGTACAGGCCCTGCATTGAGGCGAGTTGGGCCTGGCGCCACAGGCTCGGGTTGGCGGTGTCGGGGCACTCGCCCTTGAGGAAGGCGTAGGCGTCGGCGTCGTAGACGACACGGCCGTCGGGTGCGTGGACCGCGCCCGGGGACAGCGCGCCGAGGAAGCCCCGGTCGGCGTTGTCGAAGTCGGTGGTGTCCTCGAAGGGGAGGTTCGCGCCCATATCCTGCTCCGCTCGCCGGCCGGTCGGATGCATCTCGGCATCAGGCGGTGCCATGTGCACTTTGGGGTGATTTTTCGGCTGGGGTGTGAATCAGCATCTCGGGCCGTCCGGTGACGATCAGCCACGCGGGCAGCGCCGCCACGCACAACAGCGGCAGCAGCCGGATGTCGGTGACGAGCGTCGCGGCCATGAACAGGCTCAGCCAGCCCTGCCGGGTGGTGGCGAGCAGCACGCCGAGGGTCGCGGTGGTGACCGCGAGCGCGATGGGCACGGCGTCGACGAGCGCGTGCGCGAGCATGCCGAGCGCGACGCCGACGAAGACCGCGGGGAAGATCCGGCCGCCCTGGAAGCCGCAGGAGGCCGCGACGACGAGCGCCACCAGCTTCACCGCCGCGATCAGCAGCAGGTTCGCCGCGCCGTGCGCCTCCGGATGCGAGGTCAGCTCCTTCATCTCGTCCAGCCCCTTGAACAGGGTCAGTTGGCCGCCGAGCACACCCAGCGCGCCGAGCACGAGACCACCCGCGGTGAGCATGACGAGAGGGTGCTTGAGGAGGTGGAAGACACGGTGGACGTACGGGAAGGCGTAGACGGCGACCAGGCCCACGATCGCCGCGGCCGCCGAGATGACCATGGCGGACACGGCGTCGATCAGCCGCGCGCCCGGGTAGGGGGCGACGTCCACGGACAGGACCGGGTCCGCGGCCAGTACGGTCGTCAGGGCTCCGGCACCCGCGGCGACCAGCGGCGCGAACAGCCGGTCCCACAGCGGGCGCGGGTCGGGTGTGCCAGAGGTCTCGGAGAGGATCAGGGCGGCGGCGACCGGCGTGCCGAACAGGGCGCCGATGGTCCCGGCGGCGGCAAGCGAGACCCAGACGGCGCCCGGCGTACGGGGCATCGCCTTCATGCCGAGGGCGTACGCGAGGGCGATGTTGACCGTGGTGATCGGGTTCTCCGGGCCGAGGCTCACCCCGCCCGCGAGGCCGATCACGACGGCCAGGACGACACCGGGCAGGATCCACGCGGGCAGCGGCGGATCGACCAGGCCGCGGGTGGCGGGGTCGGGGCCGGTGCGGCCGGGGAACTTCCACACGATCAGGCCCACGGCGACACCGGCCGCGGTCAGTACGGCGAGGGTCCAGCCGGCCGAGGTGGCGGAGATGCCGAGCCCGTCGGGCAGCGCGTCCCACAACCAGTCCTGGAGCCGCTCGGCGGCCCAGCTGATGGCCAGCAGGACCAGGCTGGAGCCGATGCCGATGAGCAGCGCGGGCAGGACGAGCGGGAACAGGGCGCGGGCCTGACGCGGCCAGAAACCCGCCGGCTCGCCGGATACGTGCTGCTCGCTCATGACTCCTCCGTGGGTGGTGGGCCGGTCGCCGACCGGTCGGCGATCCATGCGCGGCTGTCCTCCACGGCCGTCTCCAGCGGCCCGAACAGCTCCGGCCCCGCCGGGACGACACCCCGCTCGCCGAGCCGTTCGTACAGCCCGGACGCCTGAAGGATCCGCAGCAGGGAGGGCTGGACCCCGGCGAGGACAAGACGCCCTCCCGCGTCGGCGAGCTTGGTCGCGTACCGGTCCAGGAGTTTGATGACGGCGGACGACGGCACGTCGGGCAGGGTGCGTACGACGAGGATCAGCACGGCGCCGCGAGCCCCCGTCATATCCGGCAACTGGCTCTCGATACGCGGGAGTTCGGCGAAGAACGAGGTGCCCGCGTAGTCGAGGACGGTGACCTCACCGGCCGGGAGCCGCTGCGGCGGCTCGGCGGTGGCCCAGTGCCCGTCCGCCTGCCGCCGCAGCGCGACGAGCTTGGCCTGCCGGGCGGCCTGGGCGCAGTACAGCAGCAGGGACAGGACGGCGCCGATGACGATGGCCTGCTGCAACGGGAGCTGGGTGGTGGCGAGGAAGGTGAGGATCATCGCCACCGAGGAGAGCGGGGACGTCCGCAGGACGAGCCGGATGTCGCGGCGCTTGCCCCAGATCAGCTCGCCGCCCACCACCAGGATCAGACCGCCGATCACCGGCATGGGGATGCGCTCGGCGAGCGAGCCGCACACCAGCACCACCAGCGCGAGGAAGACGCCCGAGATGATCCCGGCCCAGCGGGTGCGCGCGCCCGCGCTCACCGCGACCCCGGTGCGCGACAGCGAGCCGCCGGAGGGCAGCGCCTGGAAGAGGCCGCCGAGCAGGTTGGCGTAGCCCTGGGAGCGGAAGTCACCGTTGACGTCGGAGCGCGAGCCGTCCGGGTTCGGCATCGACGGCGCGATGCCCGCCGCCTGCGCGAGCGCGACGAGCGCCACCGAGAACGCGCCCGCGATCAGCTGCGGGACCGCGGACCAGTCGGGCGCGCTGAACGAGGGCAGCGCACCCGGGATCCCGGCGATCGAGCGCACCAACTCCACATCCACGGAGAAGACGGCCACCCCGACGCTCACCACGACCATGGCGATCAACAGAGCGACGGCCTCGAGCCGCTTGACGGTGCGGGCCGCCGCCCACACGGCGATGGTGACGACGGCGACGACGGTCGCCGCGCCCTTCCAGTCGCCGATGTGCGCGAGCCAGTCGCCCAGTTGGTACAGCTTGTTGTGACCCTGCGGCTTGTAGCCGGTGGCGTCCTTCAGTACGCCGATGACGATCTGCAGGGCGATGCCGGTGGCGAAGCCGGTCATCACGGCGTTCGACACGAAACTCATGACGGCGCCGAGCCGCAGCACCCCCATGAGCAGCATGACCACGCCGACCATCACGGTCAGCATGGCGACGTTGCCCGCGTCCTTCGGATCGAGCCCGGCGTCCGACAGCACGCTCTGCGAGGTCAGCGCGATGGCGCTGGTGAGGGTGGTGACCATCAGGACCGTACGGGAGGTCAGCGAGCCCACGATCGCGGGCACCACCCCCGCGTAGAGCCCGGCCACCGGATTGAACCCGGCGATCGCCGCGTACGCCATGCCCTCGGGAATGGAGAAAAGACCGGTCACCGCACCGGAGGTGGCATCCGCGCCACTCGGCCGACCGAGCCCTCTCAGCCACGTTCGCACGGAAGGGCGCTGCCACCCGGTCATGTGCTCCCTCCCCCTTCCCTCGGCCTGCGCTCAGCCAAGCTTTCGGCCGAAGGTCGGGCCACGTGGGAGCGCCGGACGGGTGACACGCGGCGGAGGGCGCGGGTCAGTCATCAAGGCCGATGTTCCGACGCCCAGTTCGAGTCAGGACGACGAGGACGTGGACGAGGACGTGGACGTCCGGCCGTGGTCGGTGCACAGCGCCCAGACGACGAAGACGGCGAGAGCGATGGACACGATCGCCCAGACCGGCTGGTAGGGCAGCCACATGAACTGGACGACGATCATCAGGGCGGCCAGCCCCACGCCGATGCCGCGGGCCCAGTCGAGGCCCTTGAGCACACCGCAGCCGGTGAGCGCCACGACGATGCCGAGGATCAGGTGGATCCAGCCCCAGGTGGTCAGGTTGAACTTGTAGACGTAGTCGCCGACGCGCGCGTAGACGTCGTTCTCGGCGAGGGCGGCGATACCACCGAGCACCCCGAAGATGCCTTCCACCAGCATCAGGACGCCGGCGAACATCGTGCCGCCAGAAGCCCAGGCACCGGCTTTGTCGTCGCGGGTCCGCGTAGGACGCCCTGCACTGTGGGACGCGTTCGCCATGACCGCTCCTCCTCTACTCGCTCAGGTTCTCCGCCGAGGCAGAGATTCCGAGCGTGAGCCCTGGAGGGCGGGCGAGCGACCGGGAACGGGCTGTCCGGGTGACCACGACCCACGACCTCGCGAGAGAGCGACATCCACTGTCCGGATGCGCCGGCCGGGCACTGGTTGCGCCCTGCCGAAGGGCTGGTTCACGCGCACTGTTCCATCGAACGTGATCGATGCCCGGGTGCGCGTGGAACCGTGGAAGGGAAACCCGCCCGGCGAGGGGCCGTGGTCGCACGACGAGGAAGCCGAAGTGGTCTTTCCCGCGGGAGAGTTGTGCGTCTACACGCTGGGCGAGACGCTCCCCACAGAAATCGCACTCGCCACCATGGTGGCCTGGGAGTTCGAGAATGACCTCGGCCCGGCGGCGGACCTCCGCCACCGGGCCTTCATGCTGTCCAGACCCATCTCTCCTTGATATGCGCCCTGTTGAATGTCAGTGGGCGTTCCTATCGTGGAGGAATGGCTAACGGCGTGTGGCACACCGGATATGGCATAGAGATCAACCTGTCGTTACCCGACCTCGGCTACCCGAACCGTCCCGATCTCCTGCGGGAGATCACGGCGAGCATTTCCGAACGAGACCCCCAGCTGCTCGAGTGCCTGGCCCACCACGACGGCCGGGAGTGCCTCGCGGAGACAGGCGGAAAGTCCCCGTGGATGTTCGTGCGCCGAGGTCGTGTCGGGGGTCGACGGCCACTGGTGGCCTCGCACCTGCCCATCACGCACAAGGCGACACCAACAGAAGGCGCGCAGCACAAGGCGACGAAGGAACGGGTCGTCGAGACCGCCGCGCGATACGGGCTGGGGGCCGAGTCCGAGGTTCCCGTGGCCAATCGACGCACCATCTCGGACGCCGTCGTCACGGGGCCTGGCGGCAAACAAATCGGCTGGGAAATCCAGTACCACCAACTCAGCCCCAGCACCGTGTTCCGGCGTTCCGCCAATGCCGTCGATCACGGCATCACACCTCTGTGGGTGGCGAAGGACAGGACAGCTGCTCTGATAGACCGCGCACCTTGGGCCCGTGTCGACGACATGCCGTGGAAGGACATAGCCGACGGCAAGGAGATGCTGATTCGAGGTGGATACCGCCACCTTGAGGTCTGGAAGTGCGTTCCGAGCAGTGAGCGGCACTGCCTCGTGAGCGATGGGGCAAGCCACTGTGGCGAGATTCATGCGGACTGGTTCGTGCCCGCGCTCTGCCTACCGGAGAGGAATCCCGTCCACATCGAGGACCTGGTTGTGCAGAGTGCCACAGGGGAGAGCGTCCCCGTCTACGTACCCAGCCGAGGAAACGGTCGCGCTGGACGGCACATGTGGGTCTCGGCGGGCGACTGTGCACGGTGGGAGGAACTGGTCGGCGAGAAGGAGCCGCTGCCCACTGCTCCGGTCCAAGAGGACGACGACGTGATCACGTTCGCCGAGCAGGAGATCGATCGCAGCTGTCACGCAGGGGAAGACGGGTGGTTCGTCAGCGACGCTCGCCCACTTCGCGATCTCGACCAGCCGACCGGTGGCATCACGCTCCCGCGCATGCCGGTGCGGCGCGCCCGTGGTGCGACGCGGATAACACCGGTGGAACGGGCCGCCGCCGCAGCCGCGCTGGGATGCCAGCCGTGGGAGCTGGGACCGTGTGCCGGATGTGGCCAGCTCATGCACCGGTACGGGCGGTACACCCCCATGTACTGCAGGGGCTGCCGCGCAGCCCTGAATGGCTGCTAAGGGCTGTCCCTAAAGATCTTTGAGTCGGCTGCAGCGCATGCGCCGGCTGCCCAGTCGTCATCGATGTCGGCTCCAAGGCACGTCTTCGGCCGATCCGTGTCGTCCAGCGGCGGACCCACCGGCCCGAGCCGGCCTGGCCGAGCGGAGCACTTGCGCCGGGTGAGCGCGTTTCGAAGCGGCGTCCGAGAGTTCGCCTGCTTGCGCCGGTAGACGGGCGGCGGCTCGCACATGCGCGTGCTCTGGTTCCCTCGGCCCGGGCCACGGGAGGGGAGGGCGGTGGAGGGTCAGCGGTCGACGCGGATGACGGCCGGGGGTGCGTAGCGGCCGGTGAGGATGTCGGGGGTGGGCAGGTACTGGCGCAGGATGAGGCGGAACAGGACGCCGGGCTCGGTGGTGGGGAGCCAGTTGGACTCCTTGTCCGGGCCGGGGTTCTCGCGCTGGAGGTACAGGGTGAGGGAGCCGTCGGGGCCGTAGGCGAGGTCCTTGGTGAGGCTGCCGAGGTGGTAGCGGCCGATCGGGTTCTCGACGAGGAAGCCCTGCGGGTTGAGGTACATGGTCACCGACCAGAAGGCGTCCACGGGCGGGAAGTCTTGGGGTCCGAAGCGCAGTTCGTAGCGGTGCTCGCCGGAGAGCGGGTCGCCGTCGCCGTCGAGGATGGCGCCGATGTAGTACGCCTCCTTCGCGCTGTTGGCGAGCAGGCCGATCTGGGCGATCTCCAGGCGGGAGAAGTAGTCGGTGCCCCAGTCGCCGATGGTGTCGACGTCGACCATCACCCAGCTGTTGCGGGACGGACCGGCGAACGGCATGTCCGCGTACAGGTCGCGCAGTCCGTCCGCGATGGCTCGCCGCAGGCCGTCGACGGCCGCGGGGTGCAGCCGGGAGGGATCGAAGGTGTGGTGCGGGGTGATGCCGATGCGGGCGAGCAGGCCGAGGACGCCGGCGTCGGCGGCCGGCGGCGGGCTCGCGCTCAGGCAGTCGGCGAGCATCCGGTAGAAGTCCAGCGGGTCGCCGCCCTCGCCCCGCCAGTCGCGGGCGGGCGGGTTGGCCGAGGGGTCGGGCTTGGGGGCGGCCGGGTCGGCGGGGCGCAGGGCGATCCGCTTCTGCAGGGCCACGGCGGCGGGGACGTCGTCGTCGAGGATCGTGACGCGGGCCAGGAGGCAGACCAGGGGGGTGGGGGCGGCGATGACCCGGGTGATGCCGTCGGGGACGGTGCCGCGCCAGCCGGGCCCGGCCAGCAGGTAGTCGCCGCCGGTGGTGTCGCCCATGCGCGTACCGACGTAGCCGAAGCTGTTGGTGTACATGTCCAGGAGCTGGACGGTGAAGTAGCGGTCGGTGACGGGCGGGACGGTGAGGATCACCGCGCCGCCGGTCAGGTCCACGAAGGTGCGCGAGTACGGGGCGTCGACGATCGGCGTGACGAAGTAGGTGTCCTTCGGCTCCGCGCGGCGCGGGGTGTGGTGGATCTCGTTGATCGCGCCGAGGTGCGTCGGAGCCGTGGTGTCGACGTGCCACTCCCACAGGCTGCGGTGCATCTCCAGGAGCGGGAAGCCGTAGCGGAAGGCCGCCATGCCGAGCCAGTACCCCTCGTCGGCCCGTGCCTTCTCGTGAGCTGCGGCGATCTGCTGCTTCAACGTCTGCGCGTCCATGCGGGCTCCGATCCGGTACACCAAGAGGAGGGCATAAGCCCTATAACGGTCATCGCGTTCCGGTGGGTCCGCAACCGCGCCTCGCGATCGTGCGGTGGCCGGGAGGGTGTCATCCGTTCGGCCCCGCCTCCGTTGCGGCCCCCTGAGCCGGCGGAAAGGCTCGGGCACACCGCCTTCCGTGGCGGGGGTGGAACGGGGCCGGTACGGAGGAGGCAGCGATGGGTGACGCCGTCGGACAGATGCTGGCGTCGGCGGTGGGCATCGCCATCAGCCCCCTTCCGCTGATCGCGGTGGTGCTGATGCTGGCCACTCCGCGCGGCAAGATCAACGGCACGGCGTTCACGCTGGGGTGGATGGTCACGCTCGGAGTGATCACCGCCGTGGTCGTTCTCGCCGGCTCGGGCGCCGGCGCCGACGACGCGGGTACACCCGCCGACTGGACGTACTGGCTCAAGCTCGCCCTCGGCGTGCTCTTCCTGCTCATGGGCGCCAAGCAGTGGAAGGACCGCCCCAGGGAGGGACAGGAGCACACGCTGCCGGGCTGGATGCGGGCGATCGACCGCTTCACCCCGGGCAAGGCGGCCGGCCTCGCGGCCTTGCTGTCCGGTGCCAACCCGAAGAACCTCGTCCTCGCGGTCGGCGGCGCTGCCTCCATCGCGAGCAGCCCGGCGAACAGCGGCGGCAAGGCCGTCGCCGGCGTCCTGTTCGTCCTGATCGGCTCGACCTGCGTCCTGCTGCCCCTGCTCGTGTACGTCTTCGGCGGCAGCCGGTCGGCCGCGGTGCTCGGCGGCTGGAAGACGTGGATGGGCGAGCACAACAGCGCGATCATGACGGTGGTCCTCACCGTGCTCGGAGCCAAGTACTTGGGAGACGCGATCAGCGGACTCGCCTCGTGAACCTCCCCCGCTCATGGCGCAGGCGAAAGCCAAGCCTCGGCAGGCCGGAGCCGACGCCCGCCGACGTCGGCTCCGGCCTGGGCACGGGCCTCTTCTCGATCCCGGAGGGCATGGCATACACGGCGATCGCCGGCTTCAACCCGGTCGCCGGCCTCCTTGCCGGTGTGGGCTTGGACCGGTCCACTCCGGAGCGTCCGGCAATCGAGACGACGCCGAGCAAGGTCTCGGCGCCGAATTCAGTACCTGGAGCGATCCCCTATTCCCCGCCAGGACACGGCCCTCTCGCTCACCGTCACTGGTGCCAGCCTTCGAGGGAAACTTCCGAACCGCCCTCGAGGTAGCGGTGCAGCGCACTGTCGGTCGTATCGACGAACTCCTCGGGGATGACGTCGGCATCGACCCACCGCACCTGCGCGTGCTTCCGCGGCTCCCGGTTCTCCGGTTCGCCGGACCACTCGTGCGCCGCGAACACGACGGTGAGGAATCCGTTCGGGGCCTCAACTCCCCACGCCCCGTGGATGACGTGGGCGACCTTCAGCGCCTCCGGCTTCACGACCAGGCCCGTCTCCTCATACAGCTCCCGCACCGCGGTCTGTGTGATCGGCTCTCCGCCACCGGGATGTGGGCCTCGGGGCAGCGCATCAGCGCCCTGTGGGCCATGGCGTCCCGCGGGCCGGAGAGCGTGGCTGCACGGCTCCCTGCCCCCAGCCGCCCCGTCCTCCCACACCGTGCGCCACAAACAAAACAGCGCCCGCGCCGACCGAAGCCGACCCGGGCGCTGCCCAGCAGGACGGAGGGGCCATCCCCTCCCCCGCACACGTAGACCCTGTGGGACTCGAACCCACAACCAATGGATTAAAAGTCCACTGCTCTGCCAATTGAGCTAAGGGTCCACACGCCGACCTGAGCCGACGCACCCCCGAGCATAGCCCGCCCGGACCGGGAGGCCGATCGGGTATCGGGTTCCCGGGGCCGCGCGTCAGCGCAGGAACCAGTGGCGGGCCGAGATGCCCCACCACGTGCCCGCGAATCCGAGGACCGCGAGGACGGCGATCGGGGCGTAGTTGAAGGTCTCCCAGGTGACCGGGGAGACCTGCGGCAGCATGAAGAGGATCGTGATGACGACGACCCAGGTCACCGCCACCACGCCCACGAACCCGGACCAGCGGCCCAGGTGCCACGGCCCCCGCTCGAACGCGTCGCCCTTGCGCAGCCGCAGGAACGTCGGGATGACGTACGCGATGTAGAGGCCGATGACGGCGATCGAGGTCACGGCCGCGTACGCGGTGACGTTGATCAGGTAGGGCAGGCCGAGGACGAGGGCGCCCGCCGCCGCGAGCCAGACCGCCGCGACCGGGGTGCGGGTGCGCGGGCTCACCGTGTGCCACACGCGGGAGAAGGGGAGCGCTCCGTCGCGCGAGAAGGCGTAGATCATGCGGGAGTTGGCCGTCACCGACGCCATCCCGCAGAACAGCTGGGCGCCGACGACCACCAGGAGCAGCAGCTTTCCGGTCGTCGCGCCCAACGCGTCGAGCAGGATCTGGGCCGGTGGTGCGCCCGTGGGCGAGTTGAGCGCGCCCTCGTACGACTGGATCGCGAAGGTGAAGCCGAGGAGGAGCACGAAGCCGGCGATCCAGGACGTCCAGATCGAGCGGACGATGCCCTTCGGGCCCGCCGTCGACGCGTCGTGCGTCTCCTCCGTCATGTGCGCCGACGCGTCGTAGCCGGTGAAGGTGTACTGCGCCATCAGCAGGCCGATCAGGACGACGTACACGCTGCTGCCCCAGCCCGTGTTGTTCACGAACTCGCCGAAGACGAAGGACGCCGACTGGTGGCTGTCCGGCACGAAGGCGAGCACGCCGACGATCAGCGCGACGCCCAGCACGTGCCACCACACGCTGACGCTGTTGAGGAAGGCGACGATGCGTACGCCGAAGGTGTTCAGCAGTCCGTGCAGCAGCAGGATGCCCGCGAAGAGGAGGATCGTGCGGCCCGGTGTCACCTCGAAGTCGAACTGGAGGTTCAGGTACGCGCCGAGGAAGGACGCCGCACCGAAGTCGATGCCGGCGGTCACGGCCACCTGCCCCAGCACGTTGAACCAGCCCGTGAACCACGCCCACGCCGCCGCGCTGCGCTCCGGCGCGAGCCGGTACGCCCAGAAGTACAGCCCCGCCGACGTCGGATACGCCGAGCAGATCTCGGCCATCGCCAGGCCGACGAAGAGGGTCATCAGGCCGACGCCGACCCAGCCCCAGGTGATGAGCACGGGGCCGCCCGTGTTCATGCCGAACAGGTACAGCGTCAGGCAGCCCGAGAGGACCGAGATGATCGTGAAGGAGACGGCGTAGTTCGAGAAGCCCGACATGCGGCGGGCGAGGACCTGCGTGTAGCCGAGCTGGGCGAGGCGCTCCTCGTCGGAGCCCGCGGCCACGGCCGGCTGCTCTCCGTCAGTGACTCTGCTGGCATCACTTGTCATGCCCCCAGCGATTCCCTCGCCGGAGGCGCCGCATGCGGGTGATCAAGGCCCAACTCCCGTGCCCGGAACAGCGAAAGGCCGCGGCCCCACCCCCGTAAGGGAGTGGGGCCGCGGCCCTGTCACGTCAAGAACGGTCAGCCGTTGCGCTTCCAGCGCGGCTTGTCGTCGCGGCGGCCGAAGGACGAGCCCGAGCCGGAACCCGCGCGGTCGTCACGGCGGCCGTAGGGGCGGTGGCCGCCGGTGGCCGGACGGTCGCCCTGGCGGTCGCGGTTGAACGGACGGTCGCTGCCCCGGTGGCCACCGGAGGGACGGTCGTCGCGGCGGAAGCCACCGCCACGGTTGTCGTCACGGCGCTCGAAGGAACGGCCGCCACGGTCGTCGCGGTTGAAGCCGCCCTTGTCGCCGCCACGGTCGTCACGGCGGAAGCCGCCACGGTCTCCGCCGCGGTCGCCGCCCCGGTCGTCACGACGCTCGAAAGAACGGCCACCACGGTCGCCACCGCGGTCTCCGTCACGACGGTCGTCGCGGCGGAAGCCACCCTTGTCGCCACCGGACGGACGGTCGTCGCGGCGGAAGCCACCGCCACGGTTGTCGTCACGACGCTCGAAAGAACGGCCACCACGGTCGTTGTCGCGACGCTCGAAGGAGCGGCCGCCGCGGTCGTTGTCCCGGCGGAAGCCACCCTTGTCACCGCCGCGGTCGTCACGGCGGAAGCCGCCCTTGTCGCCGCCACGGTCGTCGCGACGGAAGCCGCCCTTGTCGCCGCCACGGTTGTCACGACGCTCGAAGTTGCCCCGGTCGTCGCGGCGCTGACGCGGCTGGTCCGAGTACGAACGCTCACGCTCGGCGCGCTGCGCCTCCTCGGCGGCGGCAGCCGCCTTGGCGACCTGCTCGGCGGCAGCCTCCTGCGCGGCGGTGACCGCGGCGGCCACGCCCTCCTCGTCCTCGCCGCGGTCACGGGCGGCGCGGGCGGTGAGGCGGTCGGCCTGCTCACGCAGCTCGGCGGCGCGACGGGTGGCGCGCTCCAGCTGCTTCGTCAGGTCGGTGACCTCGCGCTCGGCCTGCTGCGCGGCGTTGCCCGCGGACTCGGCCTCGACCTCGGTCATGGACCGGGCGCCGGTGATCTCGGCGACCTCCGGGTCGAACGCGGCGCCGCCCTGGATGATGTGACGCCCGGCGTCGACGCCCGCGTCCTCCATGAGGCGGAAGATCTGGCGGCGCTGGTGCGGCAGCGACAGGGAGACGACCGTGCCGGTGCGGCCGGCACGCGCCGTGCGGCCCGCGCGGTGCAGGTAGTCCTTGTGGTCACCGGCCGGGTCCACGTTCAGGACCAGGTCGATGTCGTCGACGTGGATGCCGCGCGCGGCGACGTCGGTGGCGACGAGGGCGTTGACGTAGCCCTTCTTGAAGTCTTCGAGGACGCGGGTACGGGAGCCCTGCGTCATGCCGCCGTGCAGCGCGTCGGACTTCACACCGGCTTCGCGGAGCTGCTCGGCGATGCGGTCGGCGCCGAGCTGGGTGCGGACGAAGATGATCGTGCGGCCCTTGCGGGAGGCGATGGCCGCGGTGACCGGCGCCTTGTCCTTGGGCTTCACGACGAGGATGTGGTGCGACATCGTCGTGACGTTGCCCTGGGCGCTGTCGACCTCGTGCGAGACCGGGTCGCTCAGGTAGCGCTTGACCAGGGTCTTGATCTCGTTCTCCATGGTGGCGGAGAACAGCATCCGCTGGCCGCCGGCCGGGACCTGGTCGAGCAGCTCGGTGACCTCGGGCATGAAGCCCAGGTCGGACATCTGGTCGGCCTCGTCGAGGACGGCGACCTCGACGTTCGCCAGGGAGCAGGCGCCACGGTTGATGATGTCGCGCAGTCGGCCCGGGGTGGCGACGAGGATGTCGACGCCGCGCTCCAGGGCGTAGATCTGGTTGCCCATCGACGTACCGCCGCAGACGACCTTCATCTTCAGGCCGACCTGGTCGCCGTACGGCTGCAGCGCGTCCGCGACCTGCATCGCGAGCTCACGGGTCGGGGTGAGGATGACGGCGCGCGGCTTGTGCTTCTCGCTGCGGGCGCCGGCCAGGCGGGCCATCGTCGGCAGACCGAAGGAGAGGGTCTTGCCGGAGCCGGTGCGGCCTCGGCCGAGGATGTCCTTGCCGGCCAGGGCGTCCGGGATGGTCGCGGCCTGGATCGGGAACGGGGTGGTCACACCGTTCTGCGCGAGCTTGCGGACGACCGGCTCGGGGAGACCGAGGTCGGCGAAGGTGAGGGTGGGCTCGTCGTTCTCGATGATGTCGACCGCGTCGACATCCGTCTCGACGATGGTGTCGACGTCCGTCTCGACGGTGGTGTCGATGTCGTTCTCGACGGCCTGGTCGACAGTGTTCTCAGTGGAAATTGACATGCGAAATGCGAAACCTTCCGGAGTCTCGGCACGCGCCCGCAACTCCGTGTATTCGCAGTTCAGCAAATCGACCGCCTCAATGCGGTCCAGCCACGGCAAGGGAGAGTACGCGCCACGCGGCGCTCTCTTTAACGGCGCCGGGCAAATGGGATCAAACGATCTACCACCATACGCACCCCCCACCCCCGGAGGCAAACCCGCTCCCTGAGACGCCGATCACACGCCACCGGGGCCCGGGTTCCGGGTCAGGCAGGCGACCCGGCCTGCGGACGCGGTTCACTGGCCCGCTCCGACGCGGTCTCCTCGTGCGCCGACGACGAGGGCTCCGCGGTCGGCGGTGACGACGAGGGCGCGGGCGACGACTTCGTGGGCGAGGGAGTGCTCGTCGCGCTGGGCGGGCTCGGCCGCTGCGTGGGCCGATGCGACGCGCTGCGGGACGGCGAGGTGGGCGCGGAGGGCGGGACGGACGTCCTCGTGGGCTTCGGTGCCGCGGACGAGGGCGTGGCCGGGCCCTTGCCCCTGCCCTTGGACGAGGCCGGTCGCCCCGAGGGCACCTCCGCGGCCTTCTCGCCCCGCGCGCCCACGTCCGCCCCGCCGTCCGGGACCGCTGCTCCGCCACCGTCGGGCACGGCGCCGGAGCCGCGCTGCGGCGGGGAGTGGGTGGGCGCGCCGCCGCCGTCGGCGCCCACACTCATGCAGCCGGCGGCCGCGGCGACGGCCACCGTGGTGGCGGCCAACCGGCCCAGGCGGAGCACACTGAGCGACAGGGCGCGTTGCGATACGGACAGCTGGCGCACGGGCGGGCACCTCCGGTGCACGAGACGGGGTCACCAACGGGATCACCATGGGGGGGGTACCGTTCCCAACTCCTGTCCCCCGTACGAGGACACGCGCCGCGCCAGCACCGCACAAAGCCCCCACAATCAGCGCGGGGGCCTCACCCGTCACCCAGAACCTGGGCTCACCCGTATCCCAGCGCGTGCAGCCGCGCGTCGTCGATCCCGAAGTGGTGCGCGATCTCGTGCACCACGGTCACCTCGGTCTCCGCGATCACGTCCTCCGTCGATTCGCACATCCGCAGCGTCGGCCCCCGGTAGATCGTGATCCGGTCCGGCAGCACCCCCGCGTACCACTCACCCCGCTCGGTCAGCGGGGTCCCCTCGTAGAGCCCGAGCAGCCCGGGGTCCTCGGCGGGCGGCTCGTCCTCCACGAACACGGCCACGTTGTCCATGAGTCGGGTCAGCTCGGGCGGGATCCGGTCGAGCGCCTCGGCGACCAGTTCCTCGAACGTCTCGCGCGTCATCTCCAGCACACGGCCATTGTCCGGTACAACCCGCATATCCACCCGTGCACTTGGGCATACGGGAGCAATGGCCCGCTCGCCAGCCGCCGCCATACGTGGAGTCCGCCGCCGCACGCGGGGCGTTCGCGGAGCGCCCTCGGCCCTCCTGCGCCACTACCGCGGCCGGCACCCGCACCCGGTCATCGAGCTGGTCCACCCGCCGCATCCGTACGTACGCGCGCTGGGTCTCGTCGCCGTCGTACTGCTCGGTGCCTGGCTCGGCCTCCTGATCGTCGGCAGCGTGCGCACGCCGGTGGGGCCGATGGACACGAAGATGACGCTGCGCCCCTCCTTCGCGGGCGGTACGAAGATCAACGTGTCGCCGCTCGGCGCCCTGGAACTGCACTCGCACACGGCCCCCATCCGCCTCGACGTCGACGTGGACCGCCTCGACCCGGCCCGCGCCCAGGCCCTCGTCGACCACCCCGAGCGGTTCTCCGGGCTCCAGGACGAGGTGGCGCGGGACGTCGAGCACGGCACGGTCGACCTGGCCCTGCGCTCCTGTGTGGCGGTGGTCGCGGGCGCCACGACGCTCGGCCTCGTGGTCTACCGCCGCCCGCGCCGCGCCCTGGCCGCCGGCGGCTTGGCGCTCACCCTGCTCGCGGCCTCGGGCGGCACGGCGTACGCGACGTGGAACCCGGAGTCCGTCCTGGAGCCGAAGTTCTCGGGACTGCTCTCCTCGGCGCCCTCCGTGGTCGGCAGCGCCCGCTCGATCGTGACCGAATTCGACGCGTACCAAAAGGAGTTGGCCCTTCTCGTCACGAACGTCACCAAGCTCTACGACGCGACGTCCACGCTCCCCACGTACCAGCCGGACCCCTCGACGATCCGGGTCCTGCACGTGTCGGACATCCACCTCAACCCGGCGTCGTGGAAGATCATCGCCTCGCTCGTGGAGCAGTACAAGATCTCCGCGATCGTCGACACCGGCGACACCATGGACCACGGTTCGAAGGCGGAGAACGCGTTCCTGGACCCGATCAAGGACCTGAAGGTGCCCTACGTCTGGATCCGCGGCAACCACGACTCGAAGAACGCGACGCAGAAGTACCTCGCCGACCGGAAGCGCTTCAAGAACGTCCGCGTCCTCGACGACGGGAAGGCTGCGACGGTCGCGGGCCTGCGCTTCGCCGGTATGGGCGACCCGCAGTACACCCCGGACCGTGCGACGAAGGCGCAGGGCGATCCGGCCGAGCGTCTGTCGGGCATCCGGCTCGCGTCAGCGCTGCGCGACCAGCGGGCGGCGGGCACCCCGGTCGACATCGCGCTCGCCCATGAGCCGGCGGCGGCCCGTGAGGTGGACGGCGAGGTGCCGCTCGTCCTGGCGGGCCACATCCATCACCAGGAGATGGAGCTGCTCCCGCTCGGCACCCGGCTGCGCGTCGAGGGCTCGACCGGCGGCAGCGGCCTGCGCGCGATCGACAACAAGAACGGGCACCCCGATCCGGTGGAGGCGTCCGTCCTCTATCTGGACCGCACGAGCAAGCGTCTACAGGCCTGGGACGAGATCAGGCTCGGCGGTCTGGGCCTGACGAAGGCCGAGGTCAGCCGCCATCTGCCACAGGAGAACCAACCCGGGGCGACCCCCTCGCCGAGCCCCGGCGAGAGCTCCCCGTAAACCGTTTTGGCGATAGCTCCCTGCATCCCATATGCTTCTCACGTCCCCGACGCGCTGCAAAGCGCGCAGGCGGGCCGATAGCCCTCATCGTCTAGCGGCCTAGGACGCCGCCCTTTCAAGGCGGTAGCACGGGTTCGAATCCCGTTGGGGGCACGTAAGTCCGTGTGCAACACTGTTGCACGCAACAGCATGGTCCTGTGGAGCAGTTTGGAGTGCTCGCCACCCTGTCAAGGTGGAGGCCGCGGGTTCAAATCCCGTCAGGACCGCTGAAGTTCCTCGTGAACTTCGTGGCTGGGTAGCTCAGTTGGTACGAGCGATCGCCTGAAAAGCGATAGGTCGCCGGTTCGATCCCGGCCCCAGCCACAGGAACTAGGCCCCGTCTTCGGACGGGGCCTATTGCGTTTCCCGTGTCCTCACAGGTCAGACCGGTGCCGCGTGCAGCGGCCCCGTCCCCCGGCCGCCCGGGTGGCGATGGCGCCAGAACCAGAAGAGGGCGCAGGAGACCAGGGACCAGCCGACCAGCACCAGGATCGGGAAGACGTGCTGGTTGCCCTGGAAGTAGACCGCCGTGTGCTGGGCGTTGTACGAGGCCCCCGGTGGCAGCCACTGGCCGAGGCGGCCGATGACCGTGGGGAGCAGCGGGGGCGCGACCGCGCCGCCGGACGCCGGGTTGCCGAGCAGGACCAGCAGGCCCCAGGTCGGGATCATCGCCCAGCGGTGGAAGAACGTGTTGAACATCGTGAAGACCATGCCGCAGGTGAACATCGTCAGCGCGAGGATCAGCCAGGACTCGGCGAAGGGCAGGTCGACGGCGCCGAGCCCCCAGTCCGCGACCGCCGCCACCGCAAACCCGCCGAGCAGCGCGTAGGCGATCGTGAAGGCGATCCGCTCGGCCGGGTTGAGTCCGCGCGCGTGCACGCTGAGCTGGATCGCGCCGACGAAGCCGATGATCACCGCGGCGAGCGTGATGTAGAAGATCGTGAGGCCGCGCGGGTCGCCGCCCTGCAACGGGTTCACGTCCTTCACCGTCACCGGGATGCCGGTCGCCTTGCCGACCGGGGGCGCCGCCTCGGCGAAGACCTGGGCGACGGTGACCCCGGAGGCGCCGGAGACGTCGAGGTGGACGCGCGAGCCGCCGCCCCGTACGTCGAGGACCGCGTAGATCTTCTGGGCGTCGAGTGCGTCGCGGGCCGCTGTCCGGGAGGCGTAGGGCTTCAGGTCCAGCTGTGCGTCGAGCGCCTTCTCCATCGCGCCGAGGAAGCGCTGGCCCTTGGCCTGGTCGTACGCGCCGGTGACCCCGGTCGGGATGTTGTGCGGGGTCGGGTTCGCCATGGAGTACGTGTACGAGCCGGCGAACAGGGCGGCCGCCGCGGACAGGATGAGGACGAGTACGCATGCCGGGAAGAACGGCGAGCCCTTGAACCCGGTCCAGCGCTCGGACCCGCTCAGCGGTCGCCCGTGCTCGCCGTGCGGCGGGTGTACCTTCTCCGGTTCCGGCCCTTCGGGCAAGTGCGACATATCCGCACGTTAAGCCACGCGTCGGCGCTCTACATCCGGACGCGGCCCGCGGCAGCCCCGGCGCACCGGCCGCAAAACCGGTCGCCGCGCATTTCCCCGAGGTGAGATCCTTGGGGTCGTATGTCTAACCAGCCTGCCCCCGCCGCCGATCAGTTCGCCGCCGTAGCGCGGCGGATCTCCGAGCTGTCCCTGCGCGATGCGCACCGTCTCGGGCGCAGGCTCGAAGGCGCCCGCAAGATCCGTAAGCCGGAGGCCCGCGCCACCGTCGTCGCGGAGATCGACGCGGAGGCCGAGAAGGCCGCCGTCCGCACGGACACCCGCCGCGAGCGCCGCGCGGCCCTCGACGTCACGTATCCCGAGCAGCTCCCGGTCAGCCAGAAGAAGGACGAGATCGCCGAGGCGATCCGCGACCACCAGGTCGTGATCGTCGCCGGTGAGACCGGATCGGGAAAGACCACCCAGATCCCGAAGATCTGTCTCGAACTCGGCCGCGGTGTGCGCGGCATGATCGGGCACACCCAGCCGCGCCGCATCGCCGCCCGCACGGTCGCCGAGCGCGTCGCCGACGAGCTGCACACGCCGCTGGGCGAGGCGGTCGGCTGGAAGGTCCGGTTCACCGACCAGGTGAACCAGGACGCGACGTTCGTGAAGCTGATGACGGACGGCATCCTCCTCGCGGAGATCCAGACGGACCGCGAGCTGCGCGCGTACGACACGATCATCATCGACGAGGCGCACGAGCGGTCCCTGAACATCGACTTCCTCCTTGGTTACCTGGCGCAGCTGCTGCCGAAGCGCCCGGACCTCAAGGTCGTCATCACGTCCGCGACCATCGACCCCGAGCGCTTCTCGCGGCACTTCGGGGACGCCCCGATCGTCGAGGTCAGCGGCCGTACGTACCCGGTGGAGGTGCGGTACCGCCCGCTCCTCGAAGAGGCCGGCGACGATTCCGACCGCGACCAGATCACCGCGATCACGGACGCCGTCGACGAGCTGCAGAAGGAAGGCCCCGGCGACGTCCTGGTCTTCCTCTCCGGAGAGCGCGAGATCCGTGACACGGCGGACGCCCTGGAGAAGAAGTACGCCCGCTCCAAAGGCGCCGTCGTCCACAACACCGAGGTGCTGCCGCTGTACGCGCGGCTCTCGCACGCGGAGCAGAACCGCGTCTTCCAGCGCCATTCGGGCCGCCGCATCGTCCTCGCCACGAACGTCGCGGAGACCTCGCTGACGGTCCCCGGCATCAAGTACGTGATCGACCCGGGCACGGCCCGCATCTCGCGCTATTCGCACCGTACGAAGGTGCAGCGGCTGCCCATCGAGCCGGTCAGCCAGGCCAGCGCCAACCAGCGCAAGGGCCGCTGCGGCCGTACGTCCGACGGCATCTGCATCCGGCTCTACTCCGAGGACGACTTCCTCTCCCGCCCCGAGTTCACGGATGCGGAGATCCTCCGTACGAACCTGGCCTCGGTCATCCTCCAGATGACGGCGGCGGGGCTCGGCGACATCGAGAAGTTCCCGTTCATCGACCCGCCGGACCACCGCAACATCCGCGACGGCGTCCAACTCCTCCAGGAACTGGGCGCGTTGAACGCGGCGGAGAAGGACGTACGCAAGCGGCTCACCGACCAGGGCCGCAAGCTCGCCCAGCTCCCCGTCGACCCGCGCCTGGCCCGCATGGTCCTGGAGGCCGACAAGAACGGCTGCGTGCGCGAGGTCATGGTGATCGCCGCGGCGCTCTCCATCCAGGACCCGCGCGAGCGCCCCTCCGACAAGCAGGCGCAGGCCGACCAGCAGCACGCCCGCTTCAAGGACGAGACGAGCGACTTCCTCGCCTTCCTCAACCTCTGGCGTCACGTACGGGAACAGCAGAAGGAGCTCGGCTCCTCCGCCTTCCGCCGGATGTGCAAGCGCGAGTACCTGAACTTCCTGCGCATCCGCGAGTGGCAGGACATCTACACACAGCTGCGTACGGTCGCGAAGCAGATGGGCATCCATCTGGGCGACGCCGACACCCCCGCGGCGGACGACTCCATCCACCTCTCCCTCCTGTCCGGTTTGCTCTCGCACATCGGCATGAAAGATGTGAAGGAGACCAAGGAGTCCGCGCAGAAGGACCCCAAGCAGGCGGGCCGCGACCGCGGGCGCAACGAGTACATCGGCGCCCGCAACGCGAAGTTCGCGATCTTCCCCGGTTCGGCCCTCTTCAAGAAGCCCCCGCGGTTCGTGATGTCGGCGGAGCTCGTCGAGACCAGCCGGCTCTGGGCGCGGGTCAACGCGAGGATCGAACCCGAGTGGGTCGAGCCGCTCGCCGAGCACCTCCTCAAGCGCACCTACAGCGAGCCGCACTGGGAGAAGGACCAGGCGGCCGTGATGGCATACGAGAAGGTCACGCTGTACGGCGTCCCGCTCGTCGCCCAGCGCAAGGTGAACTACGGGCGGATCGACGCCGAGGTCAGCCGCGAGCTGTTCATCCGCAACGCGCTGGTCGAGGGCGACTGGCGCACGCACCACAAGTTCTTCGCCGACAACCGCCGACTCCTCACCGAGGTCGAGGAGTTGGAGCACCGGGCGCGCCGCCGCGACATCGTGGTGGACGACGACACTCTCTTCGACTTCTACGAGCAGCGGGTCCCGGAACACGTCGTATCGGGCGCCCACTTCGACTCCTGGTGGAAGCAGAAGCAGCGTGAGGAGCCCGAACTCCTCGACTTCGAGCGCTCGATGCTGATCCGCGAGTCGGCGGAGGCGGTCACCAAGGACGACTACCCGGACAGCTGGCGCCAGGGCGGGCTCAAGTTCCGGGTGACGTACCAGTTCGAGCCGGGGGCGGACGCGGACGGCGTGACCGTCCACATTCCGCTCCAGGTGCTCAACCAGGTCACCGACGAGGGCTTCGACTGGCAGATCCCCGGTCTGCGCCAGGACGTGGTCGTCGAGCTGATCCGCTCGCTGCCGAAGCCGATCCGCCGGAACTACGTTCCGGCGCCGAACTTCGCGAAGGAGTTCCTGAACCGGGCGGTGCCCCTCCAGGAGCCGCTGCCGACGACGCTCGCCCGCGAACTCCAGCGGATGGTCGGCGTCCCGGTCTCTGCGGACGACTTCGACCTGACCCGCGTACCGGACCACCTGAAGATCACGTTCCGGATCGTCGACGAGCGGCGCCGCAAGCTCGCCGAGGACAAGGACCTGGAGGCGCTGAAGCTCAAGCTGAAGCCGAAGGCGCGGCAGGCGATCTCGCAGGCGGCCAAGTCCACCGCCGAGCGCTCCGGCGGCCCGTCCGTGGAGCAGGGGGGTCTCACCGACTGGAGCGTCGGCACGCTGGCGAAGGTCTTCGAGACCCGGCGCGCGGGCCAGCCCGTGAAGGCGTTCCCGGCGCTGGTCGATGACGGCGACACCGTGTCCGTACGGCTCTTCGACAGCGAGGCCGAGCAGGCGCGGGCGATGTGGAAGGGCACGCGCCGGCTCATCCTCCGCAACATCCCGGTGAACCCGGGCAAGTTCGCCTCGGACAAGCTGAGCAACGCGCAGAAGCTCGCCCTGTCCGCGAACCCGCACGGCTCCGTGCAGGCGCTCTTCGACGACTGCGCGATGGCGGCGGCGGACAAGCTCATCGGCGACTTCGGCGGTCCCGCCTGGGACGAGGAGTCGTACCGCAAGCTCTACGACAAGGTGCGCGCGGAGATCGTCGACACCACGGTGAAGGCGGTTGGCCAGGTGCAGCAGGTGCTGGCGGCCTGGCAGGCCTGTGAGCGGCGCCTGAAGTCCACGAAGAGCGTGGTGCTGCTGCCCAACCTCCAGGACGTGCGCGCCCAGTTGGACGCCCTGGTGAAGCCGGGCTTCGTCACGGCCACGGGACTGCGGCGGCTGTCCGACCTGATGCGCTATCTCGTCGCGGCCGACCGGCGGCTCCAGCAGATGCCGACCAACGTCCAGCGGGACACCAGCCGCATGGAGAAGGTCCACGAGATGCGGGACGAGTACCTGTGGCTGCTCGAGCAGATGCCGCAGGGGCGGCCCGTGCCGCAGGAGGTGCTCGACATCCGCTGGATGATCGAGGAGCTGCGGGTCAGCTATTTCGCCCACGCGCTGGGCACGGCGTACCCCGTCTCGGACAAGCGGATCGTGAAGGCGATCGACGCTCAGGTGCCGTAACCGGCCGACCGCACACGGTGAGTTCGACCGCACGGCCTGGGCTGCTGTAGAGTCCTGTCTCGCAGCGCAACGCAGTAACAGCGCAGCGAAACGAGGTCCTGTGGAGCAGTTTGGAGTGCTCGCCACCCTGTCAAGGTGGAGGCCGCGGGTTCAAATCCCGTCAGGACCGCAGTAGATGAGGCCCGCACCGTAACGGTGCGGGCCTCTTTCGTTGCGGTTGCGGGGCGCTGCCCCGGACCCCGCGCGTCAATCGCCGGCGGGGCTTGATGGGTGCGGCGGGGCTTGAGTACGCACAGGGAGCCCCCAGGAAGGCCCCTGTAGCGCCACAGGAGGGCCTGCGAGGGTGGTGGGGGCGAAAGTCCTTCGAAGGGGTGACCAAAGGCGGCCCTGTGGGCCCTCAACTGGTGGCAGCCTGGGGAGAGTCGACGTCGCGGGCGGAAGTGCACACCGGGGCCGGAGCCCATTAGCGCAAGGGCGTCACCTGCAACAAGCGACAGGGCCTGTGACGGGTGTCACCGAACTTGTTTTGGAAACACCGTTTCTTACCCCCTCCCTACAACGGCTCAATTTAATATGTGCAATTGCACCATCCCCGACAGGGAGCCACAGGGGCACACACGAACCCCCACCAGGGGCCGGCCCGCGCGCACAAAAAAGATCGCGCTGGACCCGGCGGAGTCCAGCGCGATCGAACGACGCTTGCATGAGGCAGTTGAGATGACGCCTCGGCGCTCTTCATAAGAAGGAGTCCTGTTGGGGCAGGACCCGCGTCGGGTGGAGCTATGGGTGGGCGTCGGCAGGTTGGGGGACCCGGAAACGCCCGTATTGCTGCGCTATGCGGCGCCTCAGGCCTCGCTGCGCTGCTGCGGGATACCCGCAAGCAGTGCGCGGACCTCGGCCTCGCGGTAGCGGCGATGTCCGCCGAGCGTGCGGATCGACGTGAGCTTGCCAGCCTTCGCCCAGCGCGTGACCGTCTTGGGGTCGACGCGGAACATAGTGGCGACCTCAGCCGGGGTCAGCAGCGGCTCGGCATCAGGGGTGCGAGCGGTCATGAGCGGCCTCCTCGGAGAACCGAACCTTCTCGGTTCATTCCTCTAAATTCTGCACCTTGACCCGCGTTGCCCGAAATGGCGGACGCGAGTCGAGTCGGTTATAGGACGAACGGCTTGTCCTCGGCACTACAACTACACCATCCGTCCAGCCACGTCGGCCAAACCGATGGAATTGCCCTCCCAGGTGTTCATCAGCGACGGAAGCCGATGGACCATGCCATAGCGGACAGTCACGCCACAGTGACGATCAGTCACAGAGCGATCAGGAGCCATCAGACCCCCCAACGGCAGTGCAATACCGAGTAATCCGTCCATGGTTGGACTTAGTTGGACGGAAGGAGCCCTCCCCGGACTCCTTGTCCTATTTTGGCACGAGGAGGGGTGATGGGCGCAAGGTCCCCGTAAGTGCTGTCCATCACGCTTGAGGCAAAAGCCCGGATCGGGACGTAGGTCCCGAAGGTCTGTGTGAGCGGCCTCACTTGGGGGTTCAGTTCGCGAACTCCCTGTCCCGCGCCGACCGCCAGCGTTCCACAAGCCTCGCGTACGCCTCTCCCGCACCGTCCTCGTCACCGACGCGCAGCGCCGCGATGCCCTCGGCCACATCCGCCGCCGAGTGGTCCTCCTCGAGGAATTCCCGCGACAGGGCGTGCACGAGCCCGCCGTAGTCGAGCTCGACGTACGAACGGGGGTGGAACTCCTCGAGCCAGCGCCCCACATCTACCAGGCCGTCGATCAGCGGCCCTTCCTCGATCGAGTCCTTCAGCGCCTTCAGACTCCGCGCGACCCGGCGCCTCGCCTGCACCATCGGCGTGCGGTAGCGCAGCCGCGGGACGCCGACGCCCTCCGCCTCGTCCTCGTCGCTCTTCTGCTCGTACTCGCGCTCGCCGTCCGACACCAGCACGAACCAGTTGATCGGCACCTGCCACGTGGACGTACGGATCCAGGGCCTGGCGTCGGGGTTCCGCTCCAGCCAGCGGTCGTAATCGGCGGCCGACTGCCGGCGCACCACCAGGGGGATCGCCGCGTCCAGGACCGGGGCCGGCAGCTCGCCGGGCAGCTCGTCCATGGCCTGCCAGCCGCGCAGCCGGGTGCGCCAGGGGCAGACGCACACCACCCCGTCGATCACGATCACGAACGCGTCGTCGCTCTCGTGCACCGGCACGGGCACCGGCGGCGTGGGCAACAGATCAGCCAAAGAACGGCGCAATTCATCCTGATAGGAGGGGAGGCTCTCGCGTTTCGCGTAGCGCTCCCAATGACCGCGCTCGGGCTGCGGGAACGCTGCGAGGGGCTCGTACACGCGCAGATACGCCGCGTACGGGACGGACACCGAGGACATCTTGGGCACGGCTGCTCCCTCCCCCACCCACCGACTGGAAAACACTGCCCATCGTCCCACTCGGTCACAGGGCGGTGACGCGGCGCGAGAGGGTGATCCTCCGCACTGCGCCGATGCCGGGCACCGCCACGCTCTAATCTCTTGCTCACACACCATGTCGGACGCCCGCCACCCGCACGGGAATCCGCTCAACCGCCGCTATGTACTTGGGAGTCACCACAGTGACCGATCCGACCGGCGATGTCCTGCACACCCTCTTCCACTCCGAACAGGGCGGCCACGAGCAGGTCGTGCTCTGCCAGGACCGCGCGAGCGGCCTCAAGGCCGTCATCGCCCTCCACAGCACCGCCCTGGGCCCGGCCCTCGGCGGCACGCGCTTCTATCCGTACGCCTCCGAGCAGGAAGCGGTCGCCGACGCGCTGAACCTCGCGCGCGGCATGTCCTACAAGAACGCCATGGCCGGGCTCGACCACGGCGGCGGCAAGGCCGTGATCATCGGCGACCCGCACACGGTGAAGAGCGAACAGCTGCTGCTCGCCTACGGCCGCTTCGTCGCCTCGCTCGGCGGCCGGTACGTGACCGCGTGCGACGTCGGTACGTACGTGGCCGACATGGACGTCGTGGCGCGCGAGTGCCGCTGGACCACCGGGCGCTCGCCCGAGAACGGCGGCGCGGGCGACTCCTCCGTACTCACCGCCTTCGGCGTCTTCCAGGGCATGCGGGCCAGCGCCCAGCACCTGTGGGGCGACCCCACGCTGCGCGGCCGCAGGGTCGGCGTCGCCGGTGTGGGCAAGGTGGGGCACCACCTCGTCGAGCACCTCCTGGAGGACGGCGCCGAGGTCGTGGTGACCGATGTCCGCGCGGAGTCCGTGCGGCAGATCACCGACCGGCACCCCGAGGTCGCGGTCGCCGCCGACACCGGGGCCCTGATCCGCGTGGAGGGGCTCGACATCTACGCGCCCTGCGCCCTGGGCGGCGCGCTCAACGACGGCTCCGTGCCGGTACTGACCGCGAAGGTGGTGTGCGGCGCGGCCAACAACCAGCTCGCGCACCCGGGCGTCGAGAAGGACCTCTCGGACCGCGGGATCCTCTACGCGCCGGACTACGTGGTGAACGCGGGCGGCGTCATCCAGGTCGCCGACGAGCTGCACGGCTTCGACTTCGACCGGTGCAGGGCGAAGGCCGCGAAGATCTTCGACACGACACTTTCCATCTTTGCTCGCGCGAAGACCGACGGCATTCCGCCGGCCGCGGCGGCCGACCGGATCGCCGAGCAGCGGATGGCCGAGGCACGCGGGCGGGGCTGATGAGGTCCGGTGCGTAACGAGCATCACGCCCCTCGGCGGGTCGCTCGTCAGGAAGAGGTTAAAATCGCAGCTGACCAGCGAGGAAAGGGCTCCTGGCTGGTCCTGCGCGCAGGCGCGTCCTGCGGGCGACGTACCGTATGGGCGTGGGCTCAGGTACCGTGGAAGCCCTACGGACCGGTCTCCCTGCGGGGAGTCCGTTCCAGATCATGTACGCGTGTCAAGACTCTGGGGCCATGAAGCCCCATCACCGAGGGGGTCGAGCCATGGGGCGCGGCCGGGCCAAGGCCAAGCAGACGAAGGTCGCCCGCCAGCTGAAGTACAACAGCGGCGGGACAGACCTGTCGCGTCTGGCCAACGAGCTAGGCGCATCCACGTCGGATCCAGTATCGAATCAGCCGCCGAACGGCGAGCCTTTCGAGGATGACGACGAGGAAGACGACCCGTACGCCCGCTACGCGGATACGTACGACGAGAATGAGGACGAGGACGGCGAGTCCGGTCCTTCGTCACAGCGCCGCGGCGCTTGACCTCGTAACGCGTCAGCGGCGTCGCAGTCGCTGCACTTCACCCGGTCCGGGGTGGTCACCACGCCGGACCGGGTTTTGTGCTGTCCGTACAGCTGTCCGTGCAAGGGGCGAGGGCGCCCCCGCGGGGACTACTTGGCGTAGTCCCCGGTGAGCTCGGCGCCGGTGGTGTGCTCGCCGCGCTCGACGATCTCTCCGGCCACCCACGAGTCCACGCCGCGGTCCGCCAGGGTCGCCAGGGCGACCTCAACGGACTCCTGCGGCACGATCGCCATCATGCCGACGCCCATGTTCAGCGTCTTCTCCAGCTCCAGGCGCTCGACCTGACCCTTCTTTCCGACCAGGTCGAAGATCGGGTCCGGGGTCCACGTGGAGCGGTCGACCGTGGCGTGCAGGCCGTCCGGGATCACGCGGGCCAGGTTCGCCGCGAGGCCGCCGCCCGTGATGTGGCTGAAGGCGTGCACCCTGGCGGTGCTGATGAGCGAGAGGCAGTCCAGGGAGTAGATCTTCGTCGGCTCCAGGAGCTCCTCGCCGAGCGTGCGGCCGAGTTCCTCGACGTGCTCGCCCAGGTCCATCCCCGCGCGCTCCAGGAGGACGTGGCGGACCAGCGAGTACCCGTTCGAGTGAAGACCGGAGGACGCCATGGCGATCACCGCGTCACCCGTACGGATGCGATCCGGGCCCAGCAGGTTGTCGCGCTCCACCACGCCCGTGCCCGCGCCCGCGACATCGAAGTCGTCCGCGCCGAGCAGCCCGGGGTGCTCCGCGGTCTCGCCGCCGACGAGGGCGCAGCCCGCGAGGACACAGCCCTCGGCGATGCCCTTCACGATGCCGGCGACCCGCTCGGGGTGGACCTTGCCGACGCAGATGTAGTCGGTCATGAAGAGCGGCTCGGCGCCGCACACCACGATGTCGTCCATGACCATCGCGACGAGGTCATGGCCGATCGTGTCGTAGACGCCCAGCTGTCGGGCGATGTCGACCTTCGTGCCGACGCCGTCGGTGGCCGAGGCCAGCAGCGGTCGCTCGTACTTCTTGAGGGCGGAGGCGTCGAAGAGGCCGGCGAAGCCGCCGAGGCCGCCGAGGACCTCGGGGCGCTGCGTCTTCTTCACCCACTCCTTCATGAGCTCCACGGCGCGGTCGCCGGCTTCGATGTCGACGCCCGCGGACGCGTAGGAGGCACCGGAGGACTGGGTCTCAGACATTGCCTGGGATCTTTCGCTTGGTGAATACGAGAACGAGGAGGCCTACGGGCGACGGATCGCGTCGGACGCGGCCGTGGACGCGGGACCCGCGGCCAGTTCCGTCTCCAGGAGCTGCTTGCCGAGGAGCTCCGGGTCGGGGAGGTCCATCGGGTACTCGCCGTCGAAGCAGGCACGGCAGAGGTTCGGCTTGGCGATGGTGGTCGCCTCGATCATGCCGTCGATGGAGATGTAGGAAAGCGAGTCGACCCCGAGCGAGGTGCCGATCTCCTCGACCGTCATGCCGTTGGCGATCAGCTCCGCGCGGGTCGCGAAGTCGATGCCGAAGAAGCAGGGCCACTTGATGGGCGGCGAGGAGATCCGCACGTGGATCTCGGCCGCGCCGGCCTCGCGGAGCATGCGGACCAGGGCGCGCTGGGTGTTGCCGCGCACGATCGAGTCGTCGACGACGACAAGACGCTTGCCCTTGATGACTTCCTTGAGCGGGTTCAGCTTCAGACGGATGCCGAGCTGGCGGATCGTCTGGGAGGGCTGGATGAACGTGCGCCCGACATAGGCGTTCTTCACCAGACCGTTGCCGAACGGGATGCCGGAGGCCTCGGCGTAGCCGACCGCGGCCGGAGTCCCGGATTCCGGTGTGGCTATGACGAGGTCGGCGTCGGCGGGGGCTTCCTTGGCGAGCTTGCGGCCCATCTCCACCCGGGAGAGGTACACGTTCCGGCCCGCGATGTCCGTGTCCGGACGGGCCAGGTACACGTACTCGAAGACACAGCCCTTGGGCTTTGCCTCGGCGAATCGGGACGTTCGCAGGCCGTTCTCGTCGATGGCGACGAACTCGCCCGGCTCGATCTCGCGGACGTAACTGGCGCCGCAGATGTCGAGAGCGGCGCTCTCCGACGCGACGACCCAGCCGCGCTCCAGACGGCCGAGGACCAGCGGGCGGATGCCCTGCGGGTCACGGCCGGCGTACAGCGTGTTCTCGTCCATGAAGACGAGCGAGAAGGCGCCCTTGACCTGAGGCAGCACCTTGTCGGCCGCCTCTTCCACGGTCAGCGGCTTGCCGTCCTCGTCGACCTGCCCCGCGAGCAGGGCCGTCACCAGGTCGGTGTCGTTGGTGGCCGCGACCTGACTCGCGCGGCCCTTCTCCTTGGGGAGTTCGGCGACCATCTCGGCGAGCTGCGCCGTGTTGACCAGGTTGCCGTTGTGCCCGAGGGCGATCGAACCGTGCGCGGTGGCACGGAACGTCGGCTGGGCGTTCTCCCATACGGAGGCCCCGGTGGTCGAGTAGCGGGCGTGACCGACCGCGATATGACCTTGGAGCGAGCCTAGAGAGGTCTCGTCGAAGACCTGGGAAACGAGCCCCATGTCCTTGAAGACGAGGATCTGGGAGCCGTTACTGACCGCGATTCCCGCGGATTCCTGACCCCGGTGTTGGAGGGCGTAGAGCCCGAAGTAAGTGAGCTTTGCGACCTCTTCACCCGGAGCCCAGACACCGAAGACGCCACAAGCGTCCTGGGGGCCTTTCTCGCCGGGGAGCAGGTCGTGATTGAGTCGACCGTCACCACGTGGCACGTCTTTGAGTGTAGTCGTGATCCCCCGGTGGTCCGAATTGGGGACTGGGGCTACGCGGGTTGACCGGGGCGGATGTGACTCAACTCATCGCCTCGTCCGCACTGCGGGACGCGTGGTTGACAGGTGTACGTCAGTCTCGGCAGAGTCCTGGCCCATGCAGCCACTCCGTGACCGTGCGGTCACCCTTGTGGAGCGCCGCCACGTCGACCTGGTCCGTGTCGCGAGCGCGATCTGTCTCTGCGTGTGATCCTCCTCCGCCGCTGACGTCCGTCCGACGTCGGCCGCGGCTCCCGCACCCTGCGCCGGGGCCGCTCCTCCATGCATCCGCGCCCTGCTGAGGCGCGTACTTCGCATGCCGCCCCGGCGGCCCCATCACCCCGGAGACCCCATGCCTTCGCATGCCTCTCGCCTGTCCCGTCGCGCCCTCGGCGGGGCGGCCGTCGCCACCGTCGCCGCCGCCGGAGTCGGATCCACGAGCCGCACCGCACAGGCGGCCGAGCCCCGTGAGGCGCCCTTCAGGGCCGCCGCCGGACGCGCGTCACGGCGGCCCAACATCCTGTTCATCCTGGGCGACGACCTCGGCTGGGCGGACCTCTCCTCGTACGGCGCCCCGCACATCAAGACTCCGAACCTCGACCGCCTGGCACGCCAGGGCGTCCGGTTCACCGACGCGTACAGCGGTTCCGCGACCTGCTCGCCGACCCGGTTCAGCCTCTACACCGGCCGCTATCCGGGCCGTACGAAGGGCGGGCTCGCGGAGCCGATCGCCGACCGGTCCGTGGGGCTCGACCCGAACCACCCCACGCTCGCCTCGCTGCTGCGCGGCGCCGGCTACGCGACCGCGCTGATCGGCAAGTGGCACTGCGGCTACCTGCCGGACCACTCGCCGACCAAGTCCGGCTGGGACGAGTTCTTCGGGAACTTCGGCGGGGCCCTTGAGTACTACTCGAAGCTGGGCCTCGGCGGCGAGTACGACCTCTACGAGGGCGAGGTGAAGGAGGGCGACGCCGAGTACAAGGACCTGCGGTACTACACACGGATCCTGACCGAGCGGGCGAGCGAGTACGTCCGCCGTGACCACGGTGACCAGCCGTGGCTGCTCGACCTCAACTTCACGACCCCGCACTGGCCGTGGATAGCCGACGGGGACGAGGAGGCGAGCGCCGAGGTCGTACGGAAGATCAAGGCGGGCGACCAGCGGGCCCTCTTCCACGACGACGGCGGATCGGTCGAGAAGTACACGGAGATGGTGCAGGACCTGGACCGCTCGATCGGACAGGTCCTGGCGGCCCTGAAGGAGTCCGGACAGGAGCAGGACACGCTCGTCTTCTTCGCCTCGGACAACGGCGGTGAGCGCTTCTCCTACAACTGGCCGCTGTCCGGCAACAAGTCGTCCCTCCAGGAGGGCGGCATCCGCGTGCCGACGATCGTGCGCTGGCCGGCCCGTATCGACGGCGGGCAGGTCAGCCACGAGCCGGTGTTCACCCCCGACTGGACGGCGACGTTGCTGGAGATCGGTGGGGCCCGCGCCGACAGGTCGTACCCCCTGGACGGCACCAGCCTTGCCGGATATCTGTTGCGCGGCGCGGAGTTGGCGGAACGCGACCTGTTCTGGCGGGTGCGCGGGGAGCGGGCCGTGCGGCGCGGCGACTGGAAGTACTACCGGGGCACCGGCGGCACCGACCAGTTGTTCAACCTCGCGGCCGACCGGCGCGAGCAGGCGGACCGGTCGGCCGACGAGCCGAAGCTGCTGGCCGAGTTGAAGGCGGTGTGGGAGAAGACGGACGGAGAGCTGCTCCCGTATCCGTCCTGATGTGTTGAGGTCCGGTCACCCGCCGGCGGCGGTGAGCCCGATGCCGGAGCCGTTCGGCTTCTTCAGCGTGAGGGCGTCACCCTGGATGTCGTACGACGCCTTGTTCTTCAGGACGTCGAGCATCGTCTTCTCGACCTCGGCGGCCGCTCCGATGCAGCCCATACGGGTGCCGGCCAGCGGTCCGAAGGTGACGTGTCCGTTGGTGACGGTGGCCTTGGCGCGGCCGCTGTTGCAGCCGAGGCGGGCGCTGACGTGGCCGTCCTTGTCGAAGACGAGCCGGGCCCTGCCCTGCGCGGCCTTCGGCAGGGAGCGGGTGGTGTCGTCGGCGCTGAGGCTGGTGACGTTCCACTTGGTGCCGACCAGCTGGGCGTCGCGCTGTTCGGCGAGGGTGACGGTGTCGCCGTTGGCCCGTGTGAGGGTCAGCCGGTCGTTCTTGTCGCCGGCGGACTTGATCGTGTTCTTGGTGGCGAGGGCGCCGGCCAGGGTCTTCTCGAAGGCGCGGACGTCGTCGCCCTCGCAGAGCATCATGGTCCGCTTCGCCTTGCCGAGGTCGACGCTGTCCCCGGTGACCTGCGCCTCGGCGTCGAAGTGGTTGCAGCCGTAGTTGCCGCGCACCCGCTCGTCCGAGACGAATTCGAGGTACGCGCTGCCCGGGGCCTTCGTCGTCTTCCCGCCCACCGTCACGCTCTGGACGCTCCAGTGGACGCCGGTTATCGGGGCCGCCCCGGCCGTCTTGGCGCCGGGCGCCTGCTGGTCGCCGCACGCGGTCACGGTGGCCAGCGCGGCGAGCGGCAGGGCGGCGGTGGTGATCAGGGCACGTGTACGGGATGTACGTAGCGTGAGCATGGCAATGGGACGTGGCGGTCCGCGTTCCGGTTCCGGCCGACCGCGCGTCCCGTGCGCATCACGCCATGATCGGCAGCAGTCCGGCCAGGTCGGCCCGCTCGCCGCTCGCGCTCACCAGCGCGTCCTCGACCGCCGCCGACCAGCTCGTACGGCCCGTGGCCAGCCGGATCCAGGTGAGCGGGTCGGTCTCCACGACGTTCGGCGGGGTGCCGCGGGTGTGCCGGGGGCCCTCGACGCACTGGACGACGGCGTACGGCGGGATCCGGACCTCGGTGGAGGCGCCGGGGGCCTTGGTGGCGAGGGCGTCGGCGAGGATCCGGGTGCAAGCGGCCAGGGCCTGCCGGTCGTACGGGACGTCGAGGCCCGGCACGGCGTCGTTCAGGTCGTCGGTGTGGACGATCAGCTCGACGGTGCGGGTGGCCAGGTAGTCGGAGAGCGTCATGTGGCCGGTGCGGTTGGCGACGAGTGCGTCGCCTTCGTGCTCCGCGAGGGCCTGTTCGAGGCTCTGCTCGGCGTTGGCGTAGAGCGTGGCGAGGTCGTGGTCCGCCGCGAGCCCGGTCACGTACTCGGCGATGTCCTGCGCGTGCGGTGCCGAGGTCATCGGCCAGTCCTGCGGCAGGAGTTCGGCCTTGCCCGGCCCGGCCGCGGCGAGCCCGCGGGCGACAGCGCTCGTCGCCATCGTGATGTGCGCGGCGAGCTCCCGCACGGTCCAGTCCCCGAGCCGCGTCGGACCGTCGAGGTGCTCGGGCGTGAGCGTCTCGACCGCCTTCCGTACGTTGCCGAACTGGGCCAGAACGGCGGTGCGGGTCTTGTCGACGTTGTAAACGCGGGGCTTCCTCTTGGCCGTTGGCATGGCCCGAGCTTACGACCGGGGTCGGCGCCATGGCCCAGGCCACCGTAACCGGCACGCGGCACCGTGGTGCCGACGCCCCCGGAGGGGGCGGGGGGGAGATGGGCGGGGAGACGGCCATCACCCACGGAAAGCCGGGCCCCCGGCGGCGGTGGGCATTTCAAGCCCCTGCGGCGTTTGAGCAGCGGGGTGCGGGGCGGAGCCCCGGCCTTTCCAGCCCCGCCGGCGCTTG